>DATMXZ010000210.1:0-10067 GCA_035561235.1 Ignavibacteria bacterium | reverse complement strand
ACAAATCACATAATATGAACAAGTTTGGAATTTTCATAACATTAGCGATATTCTTTTCTGTCCTGACTACTTACGCGCAGCAAAATAGCAAGTCGGACGAAATGAAAAATAAAACGTTCGTCAGCGATTTTAAATTGCTTTCCTCCGGAAATTCTTCTGTCGAGGTTGAATTCACTCCGGTCTATACCTCGAGCACCGAGTTCAGGTCCGCCGTCCATTCTTCAGGTGATTACGGGAAACCGGATATCGGTTCCAGAAATTTCCCTGTATTCTCGCCGTCTGACAGGAATAATATTCTGGACATTTATGAGGTTACTTATGAGGAAATTCAGAACGTTGACGTGAAACCTGTTCCAACACCAAAAAAATCGAATAACAAACTCGAAATACTTTACGATTATAAGTACGATAACGCTGCCTACACGTCGGGGACTTATTTTCCTGCAAGCAACGGCATTCTTGAAAACGGCGGCATTATGCGGAATAAATATGTCACGCTCGTAAAAATTCAACCCGTGCAGTATAATCCCCTTTCGAAATCCGTGAAGAGGATTAAAAGCGTTAAGTTCAGAGTGGTCTTCGGCGACAGACCCGTTTATGTCTCCAAAACACAGACAAAAGTTGAACTTGACTTCTTCAGAGGCGCTGCTCTAAACTGGGAAAACTCGATTAACTGGTCGACTAACGACTTTAACAGAAAAGCATTATTCCAGAACAGTGTTCTGGAGTCTGGCGACTTTTACAAGATTGAAGTAAAAGAAACCGGTATGTATAAACTCGAAAAGAATTATCTCTCGCAGAACGGAATCAATCTGAACAACGTTGACCCGAGAACGATTAAAATATACGGAAACGGCGGTGCCGAGTTGCCCTACAATAACGGAGCAACCCCTCCTTTCGACCTTGTTGAGAATTCAATATACGTTGAAGGTGAATCCGACGGACAATTCAATGACGGCGACTATATTCTTTTCTACGGTCAGTCACCTCATCAATGGACTTCCGCTTCCACTCCTGAGCACTCGATTAACCATTATTCAAACTCAAACTACTACTGGATAACTTACGGCGGAGTTTATGGAAGAAGAATGCAGACTCTTAATTCCGCGAACAATCAGGGACTGTCTCCCCTACCCCACTTCCAGGAAAGATTGTTCGAAGAACCGGAAGTAAATAACCTCGGCTCAACCGGTAATATCTGGGTTAGCCAGAGAATCGGATACGGTGAAAGCGTGAGTTTCAATAAAGAACTTAAAGGTTATATTAGCGGCTCGGATATTACTCTTAAAGCAAAAGTTTGTAACGGTACGAAAGGACCGATTGACGCGTACTATCTTATTAAAGACGATAATTCAAATCTGGCTGTTCTGCTTCAGCCCGTTCCTGGTGTCACGAGCACATTTGCTCACTTGAATTCATACGGTTTTAACGAAACCTATCAGTTGAATTCCGGTCAGTCAAGCATAAATCTCAAATTCATGCTGCCGACTCAGTATAACTCTTCATCGGTCTCTGGTTATTATGATTATATGGAACTCTTCTATAGACGTTCGTTCTCGAGCGTTAACGGAAACTATATGAGATTCACTTCGCCCGATTCTATCGGCACGATGGAATATCAATTGTCTCCGTTTACGTCTTCTACTGTTAAATTATTTAAAGTAACGGATTACAACACAGTCGAAAAAATAAATCCCATATCCTACTCCGGCGGAACGTTGCGCTTTCAGGACTATATATTTATGGGAATTCCGCGAGACTATTATGCCGTTGGTGATATGAATTATCTCACGCCCGTTTCCGTTTCATCAAGAGTTCCCAATCAGAACCTGAAAGGAGTAACAGAAGGAGCGGATTATATTATTATAACTCCGTCCGATTTCATGTCGGCTGCGAACAAACTGAAGTCAATAAGGGAAAACGGAGGTCCGGGACATCCGAACTATCTCAAAACTCTTGTCGTTGACATAAATCAGATTTATAATGAGTTTTCAGGCGGCCTTCAGGATCCGGTAGCAATGAGAAATTATCTCAAATACGCGTACAACAACTGGCCGATACGTCCGGTTTATGTTCTTTTCCTCGGCGACGGCAGTTACGACTATAAAAATATTTTCGGACTGTCGGTTAAGAATTTTGTACCGCCAATCGAACGCTCTAACTTTGCAATAGATGAAATAGCGAGTTATAACAGCGATGATTTCATTACGGATATTAATGAAAACCATGACACACCCGAACCGGCGAAGACTGACTTCTCAAATGGAAGATTTTGCGTCAATTCCCTCACTGAGGCGGATTACGTTGTCGATAAAGTAGCACAGTACGAGTCTAATCTGTACAACGGCATCTGGAAAAAGAAAATTATGTACTGCGCCGACGACGGCTGGACTACCGAGCAAAATCAGGGACAGGAAGGCGATCTTCATACAAGGCAATGCGAATCGGTTGCCGAGTATTATACACCCCGCGATTTCGAAAAGGAAAAAATTTATGTTGTAACTTATCCGACCGTGATTACGCCTCAGGGAAGAAGAAAACCCGGCACGAACATCGATATAATCAAAGGCTGGAACGAAGGGAGACTGCTTATCAACTGGACAGGCCACGGCAGCACTGACCTTTGGGCGCACGAGCACGTTTTCGTTAAAGACGAATCCATACCACAGTTGAACAACAAGGGAAGGTATCCTATCGTAACCATCGCGAGTTGCGACCTTGCAAGGTGGGATGACCCATATCTTTTAAGCGCCGCAGAAGTTCTGCTGTACGCGCAAAATGCCGGCGCAATAGGAGTTATTGCAGCGACAAGACCGGTATATGCGAACTACAATGAGATATTCAACGATTACCTGTGGCTTAATATGACAGGCGTGAAAGATACGCTTAACTTGCCCGTACGAATCGGCAAAGCATTGTACCTTACAAAGAACCAACTGCCTTTGTCACTCGTTAGTGAAAATGATATGAAATTCTGTCTGCTCGGTGACCCGGCTCTGAGAATCAATATCCCTCAGTATTTTACAATCATCGACAGCATTAATAATGTAACCGGAAGTGACACCGCCGTTATAAAAGCGCTGCAAAAAGTAAAAATCACCGGACGGGTGCTGAAAACGGATTCCACTTTCTGGAACGATTATAACGGCGATATATCTATAAAAATATTCGACGTCGACAGGCAGATTACTATGTATGATTTTGGTATGCCATTTAACTTCCGACTCGACGGCGGT
The DNA here is from genome assembly GCA_035561235.1 of Ignavibacteria bacterium. Taxonomy (GTDB): domain Bacteria; phylum Bacteroidota; class Ignavibacteria; order Tepidaquicellales; family Tepidaquicellaceae; genus CAIKZJ01. Next base: position 6,831 of record DATMXZ010000210.1, on the reverse strand, counting down.
ACAATATATAAAGGCAACGCTAAAGTAGTAAACGGAAACTGGTCTGTCGAATTCATCGTACCTAAAGACATTTCCTACAACAACGGTACCGGAAAAATTCTCGCGTACTTCAGTAACAGTCTATCCGAAGGTTCGGGCTTTTCAAACAGGTTCAAACTTAACGGTCTTGACGGAACAGCGCCGAATGACACTACGGGACCCGCTATTTCCCTGTTTATGGACAGCCGAAATTTCAGAAGCGGCGATTACGTAAACCAGAATACAAAAATTATCGCTGACCTTTTCGACGTCAGCGGCATCAACCTTACAGGCGCGATAGGACATAAAATTGAAAGCATAATTAATAACGACGAGAACAGCAAAATTGACCTGACTTCTTACTATAATACAGTTTCAGGTTATCAATACGGCTCCCTCGAATACCCCCTGACGGGTCTCGCGGACGGGAATTATACGATTAAATTAAAAGCCTGGGATACTTACAACAATTTCAGCGAGGTAAGCGTAACTTTTAATGTTAAAAGTGATCAGGCATTGAACGTGAATAATGTGTTCAACTACCCGAATCCGATGACAGACGCCACCGCGTTCACGTTCCAACATAATTTCGATTTGCCGCTTTCTGCCGAAATTGACATATATACCGTCGCGGGTAGAAAAATTAAAGTTTTGAAAAGAACTAATATTATGGATAAATTTGTTTCTATTGAATGGGACGGCAAAGATGACGATGGCGACTATATTGCTAATGGTACGTATATTTATAAACTGATTGTAAAAACTGATGACGGTTCGTACTCAAAAGTACATACCGGCAAACTTGCAAAACTAAAATAATTTTAATAAATACTTAACGGAGGTAAATTTAATGTATCACAAATCGAAAGTAAGAACAGGAATCCTGCTTGTACTGTTGATTATTTCTTTGATATCGATTGATAATGCGTATTCTCAAAATACAATTTCAACAGGCGTTCCATTCCTGCTCATCGGACCAAATTCAAGATTTTCAGGTATGGGCGAAACAGGCACAGCAATAGCCGACGATGCTACTGCAATGCACTGGAACCCTTCAGGACTCGCGTACCAGAACGTTGGAACCGAGATTAACTTCACCCACTCACCCTGGCTGGCAGGACTGGGATTATCGGATCTTTTTTACGATTATCTCGCCGCTAAAAAATATATTAAAAGCATAAACGGTACTGTCGGAGCGAGTTTAACATACCTTAATATCGGCGACGTAATAACTACTGATGAATTTGGAAACAGAACCGGTAAAGATTATAAGGCCTACGAATTTGCCTTCGCTCTCGCATACGCCACAAAAGTGCACCAGAATCTGGGCGTCGGCGTCTCTGCAAGGCTTATTTACAGCCGCCTTTCTCCTAACGACTATCAGGTCGGTAACGAAAAAGGAAGCGGCACGGCTTTCTCAACGAGTTTTGACCTTTCACTTCTGTATAAACCGACTAACGGACCGAAATTCATAAAGGACAAGTTTTCACTCGGTGTAAATCTGTCCAATATGGGACCGAAGATAACGTATGTCGACGCTTCGCAGTCCGATCCGCTCCCTACTCAGTTGAGGTTCGGTATCGCCTACAGGCTTCTTAAGAATGAAGGCAATGAACTTACGTTGTCGGCTGATTTTTCCAAACTGCTCGTTCATAGAAACGCTGACAATACCGCCGATCCTTTCTATAAGGCGTTCGCTACCTCCTGGCGCGGCGGCATCGAAGGTATAGGAAAATCTATTCAGTCTTCCGTCGGTATGGAATACTGGTACGGAAGTCCCAGACTTATTGCTCTCAGAGCGGGATACTTCTATGAAGACCCGTCGAACGGAAACAGAAAATACATCACGCTCGGCGCAGGCCTTAGATATTCTTTGTACGGATTTGATTTCAGTTACATTACCGGCACGGAAGAAAATCATCCGCTTGCCAATACTTTAAGATTCGGCTTAATTGTTAGTTTTTAATAATTGATTAATTCCTTTATTAAAGTTTATATAAGGCATATATTTCTTTAATATATGCCTTTTTCCATTTAATACTTATAATACTTCTGATTCAATGAAAAAGATAACTTTATTATTACTCGCTTTGGTTTTAACCTGCGCGGTTCATTCACAGGACTTAAAGAAGTTAACGCTCTCGCACGGCTTCAAGCATCCATCTGAAAATTTTGCTCAGAAACGAAATTTCCTCACCGCCGCGGATACTATTAAAGTCGTTGCTATTCTCGTGCAGTTTCAGCAGGACGATGATACGCTTACTACCGGCAACGGTAAATTCGACCTGTCGAACAAATACTATAATCCCTCTCTGCAAAGAGATACTGTCATTGACTCTCCCCCGTATGACAGCGCGTATTTCGCGGACCATCTTGAATTCCTGAAGAACTATTATTACAGATCATCGAAAGGCAAACTCGTCATCGATTATGATTTGTACGGTAAAGTTATCACTCTTCCTAATAAGATGAAGGACTATTCCCCTTCGGGAAACGATTACACTAAACTCGGTCAGATGTATGCCGATTCCTGGGCAATCGCCGACAGTATTATCGATTTCTCAGGCTATGATGAAGATAAAACCGCTTTCATCCTCTTTCACGCGGGCGTAGGCAGGGATATAGACCTGGCTTCCGTAATAGGATTTGACCCGACACCTTACGATTTGCCTTCGGTTTATCTCGGGTTGAGAACTCTGAAAGGCATCTTCGGGCAGAACTTCGAAGGATATCCGGTAAATAATAATTTTAAAATTAAAAATTCTCTCGTAATTCCATCGACGGAATTGCGCACGCTTAACCTGACAAGCGGAAATTTCCTGCTTCAACTCGGAATGAACGGCATTCTGACGGGTGCCTTCGGCAGTTATCTCGGTCTTCCCGATTTATTTAATACTGCTACCGGCAAAACCGCGATAGGAAGATTCGGACTTATGGACGGACAGTCAATCTTCAGTTTCAACGGGCTATTCCCTCCCGAACCTTCGGCGTGGGAAAAAATTTATCTCGGATGGATACAGCCTGTCACTGTTTCTTACGGAGATTCGTACTTTAATCTAAAATCTTCTTCTACTCCCGAATTGAAAGACTCAACGGTTCTCAAGGTTTTGATTAGCAGCAAAGAATATTTTCTTGTCGAGAACAGGAACAGGAATCCTTTTAACTCGGGACAGAAAGTATATACCCGGAACAGAGCATTCAGAGATTCAGTTTTATTTACAAAGGACGCGCCCGGTTTCGTCAATTATGATATCTTTCAGGTAAACGGAAATTTATACGACGTATCTTACCTCGACTGGAGCCTTCCGGGAGTCATCGACGACACCGCGAATTTCAGGGGCGGCATACTTATTTGGCATATCGATGAAAATGTTATCGACGCGAATATTCTTGCAAATACCGTAAACAACAACATAAATCACAAAGGAGTCGCTGTTGTCGAAGCAAAAGGCTCTCAGGATATCGGCGTTACTTACAGCACACCCATAGGAGATTATACGAGCGACGGATTGTTCGTTGACTTCTGGTATAACGGCAACCACTATGTTCCTTCGTCAATCTATAAAAACGAATTTACGCCGACATCAAAACCGAATTCATTAAGTTATTCGCTTTCAAATAATAATATATTCATTTCGGAATTCGATACCATATCTTACAGCATGCGCGTAAGAGTTAAGATAGGCAGCGACGTTTTGTCACCCGTAACGGGATTTCCGAAGAACCTCGGAAAGCCCGTCACTAACGAGAATTCACAGGTCATTCCCGCCGACATTAATAAAAACGGAAAGGAAATTCTTCTCGTGAATAACGGACAGGACCTGTACGCGTTCAGTAATAACGGCAGCGGGCTTCTGAATCAAAACGGCCTTTTGTTTTCTGGTATCGGAACGATGCCGCCGGCCTTCGCGTATCATTCGTACCTGAACGACAATAGGATATCGGGCATTCAGAACGGGCTGAACTCATCTTCCATAGTGTCTTTCCGCCTGAACGCCGGTGTTATCTCGGATACGGCCGTAATTAATTTCACAAACAGGATATCGACTGCCCCGCTGCTTGTCGATTCTTCAAAAATTATTCTCGGATTTGAAAACGGCTTTGTTGTTGAAAGACTCCTTTCTTCTAATCAATTGAACTACCGTGATACGGTTCCTAAGGGTCCTGTCACTCGGTTTACTAAAGAATCGTCCTCGGTTTACAGGTATTCCAATTCTCCGTTTGCGGGAATTCTTTCAGGTAATTTCCTTCAGGGCAATTCGGTTGATTCCCTGCAGATTTACAATGGAAATGAAATCCGCCTTAATGGTAATAAACTGAACATTAATTATTCGGGTTCTTTTAAAAATGTAATAGCCTGCGATATTAATAAGGACGGAAGACAGGAAATTATATATTCCGAGGGAAATAAACTTTATTCAGTCAATTCAAACGGCATTATGCTGGACAACTTTCCTGTAAAGGTAAGTTCAGAGATAACTTCAGGATTTTCAGTTTGCGACATCGACGATAACGGAGTTTTTGACATTATGTTCGCTACTGTTTCGGGCGACCTGTACGCCGTTGGCTCGAACGCGAAGACCGTGAGCGGATTCCCGGTAAAAATCGGACCGAATACGTACTCAACGCCCGCTTTCTTCAATTATAACGACACGCTCGCTGTATCAATGATTTCCGGCGACGGTTTTATTTATGCTTTTAAAACTAATCATTTGTATAAATCCCAGAATATTCTCTGGAAAAATTACCTTAAGGACAAGGATTTTTCAAACAGCAATTTCCGCGGCGTTTACAGCGCGCCCGTCTTCTCGGATAAACTCCCGAAAGAGAAAGTGTATAACTGGCCTAATCCTGTTTATGATTCGAAAACGTTTATACGCTATTACATCAACGGAAACGCTTCCGCCGCATCCGTTAAGATTCTTGATTTATCGGGCGAACTCGTTGTGAAACTGAACGGTACGGCAAATTCTTTCGCCGAGAATGAAGTTGTCTGGGATGTAAACAGCGTCCAGAGCGGCATATATTACGGAGTCGTGGAAGTAACTATAGACGGTTCAACCGAAACACGGATAATAAAAATTGCAGTGGTAAAATAATCTCAACCATTGAGTCTGATATTTGTGATATTGATTATCGCTTTTGCGTATTTTCTTCTACATCTCTTATTCCTTTATGGTTTGAGGAAATCCGCCTCGACACAGTACACTCAGACTGCGCCAAAACCGTCTGTCACGATTCTTGTAGCAGCGCGTAACGAAAAACTGAATATCCGGACCTGTATTGATTCGCTCAAGTCCGTCTTGTATGAAAAAGAACTACTGGAAATTATACTCGTTAACGACAATTCCGATGATGATACTCTCGAAATAATGAAGAAGGAAACAGCAGGCCTGAATCATTTCACAATACTTGATACGAAAGACTGCCCGGTCAGTAAACTCAGGGGAAAAACCCGTGCGCTCGACTTCGGATTCTCAAATGCGCGCGGTGACCTTATAATGATGACCGACGCTGACTGTACGGTAAGTCCCGGCTGGATAAACGAAGCGGTTAAGTATTATGATTATAATACAGGAATGATTTGCGGTTTCACACGCATTAGACACACACATTCACTTTTTACGGGACTCCAGTCGCTTGACTGGATTTACCTGCAGGCTATTGCCGCTTCGGGCGCGGGGATTAACTCACCTCTGAGTTGCATCGGCAACAATCTTTCCGTTTCACGCAAGGCCTATGAAGCCGCAGGAGGTTATTCGAACCTCGAATATTCAATCACCGAAGACCTTTCTCTTCTGAATGCCGTTCATGAAAAAAACTTCTCCGTCAAGTATCCTGTAAATTCTGCAATGACAGCCGAAACAGCCGCGTGTGCGTCCGTCCGCGAACTCTACAGGCAGAAAAAAAGATGGTTCAGGGGCGGCGCCGGAATCAACCTGCTCGGTTACTTTCTCGGAATATTACTCTACGCTATGAACGCTCTCCTCGTATCCGGCTTCCTTTACCTGGATATTCAGTATTATCTTTCTGTTGTATTCCTCAAACTCGTTTCCGAACTGATTATAATAATTCCGTTGTATAAAAAACTTGAATTAAAAAATCTGATGGTTTACTTCCCTTTCTTTCAACTGTATTTCGCGGCGTACGGTCTTTTGCTTCCGTTCACTTTTCTGACGGGGAAGAAAGTACAATGGAAAGGACGCAATGCTTAAAACTTAAGCAGCGGAAAATGGAACTGAGTCTTTATGCTCAATGACGAGTATTCACCTGCAAAATTATAAGAAGTGATTATGTCGAAAATGTATAGAGTAAAACCCAATCCTCCCGACAGTACAACCTTGCTCTCGCTTTTTTTCAAATCCGGTATCTCGATGTCAGGCGACACGATTCTTTCCATGTTGTAAAATTTTACCTCACCTACAATAAAAGGCGACGTGAAATTCATTCTGAGGTACTTGTTCGCGAGAAAATAGAATCCGCCTCCGAAAGCGCTAATTCTCGTTTCAAGTGTGTTAAGGTAATACTGCGACTTGTACACGTCCTGTCCGGGATGCTTTGAAAACTGATACTCGCCGAACAAGACTAACGGATATATGTGAAACGAGGCGAACTCAAGGCGGACACCGTATGTAATAGCGTTTCGCGAATTATCAGCGAAACCCTTCATCGGGAAATCTACTCCGAGAAACGGAGCTGCAAATAACCCGGAAGGTTTACCGGATACCGATTGGTATGAGAATACCGTCGTCGTGTCCTTTTTCTCATCTTCGCCCTGCGCTGATAAAATATTAACCGATGCGAATAAGAAAA
>DATMXZ010000209.1:0-7525 GCA_035561235.1 Ignavibacteria bacterium | reverse complement strand
TTTTTTACGAAATTACGTTATGAACGAAGAGAGATTAAATATTATAAAAGAAAAACTTAACGGTTTAGGTGTCGAGTTTTATGACGTCAATAGTACGCCCGGAATTAATGCGAATCCGGAAAATGTTGTGAAAATATGCGATATACTGAAAAACGACGGGTCAATCTCGTTCGAACAGTGCAGGGACGCGGTGGGCGTTGACAGGTTTACGAAGAAAAACAGATTCGAAGTAATTTACAATTTGTATTCTCTTAAGTACAGGGACAGAATTTTCGTAAAAGTCATAATAGAAAACAATAAGAAACCGGAAACTCCTACGTTGACGAATCTTTGGAAATCAGTCAACTGGTACGAAAGGGAAGCCTACGATATGTTTGGAATAGTCTTCACGGGGCATCCCGACTTAAGAAGAATTTACATGCCCGAAGAGTTTGAATATTATCCTTTAAGAAAAGATTTTCCTTTGATGGGAATTCCGGGTTCAATTAATTTGCCGAAAAAATAGAATTATGCCTCACACCGTATACGAAAAACTGAAGAATAACGACCCGAACATTCCAAAATCAAAAATTCTGGAAGCGCTTGAGTCACAGGATTTGAGCCTTGAATTTGATGACGCGCTGGAGAATGAAATGGTGCTTAACATGGGACCGCAGCATCCCGCTACACACGGAGTCTTAAGGCTGCTTCTGAGTCTCGACGGGGAAACCATAAAGAAGGCGGTTCCCGACCTCGGGTATCTTCACAGGGGTTATGAGAAACTCGCGGAGAACATGTCGTATCACGAATTCATACCGCACACCGACAGGCTTGATTATCTTCAGCCCGTCGCGAATAACATCGCGTACACTCTCGCGGTGGAAAAACTTCTGAATCTCGAGATTCCCGAGAGGTCAAAGTATCTCAGGACTCTTTCGGCCGAACTCGGCAGAATACAATCGCACTTAATCGCATACGGTACGACCGTGATGGATACGGGAGGCCTGACCCCCTTCCTCTGGGCAATGCGCGAGAGGGAAAAAATACTTGACATTTATGATATGTATATCGGTGTCAGATTCACGACTTCTTATTCGAGAATCGGAGGAGTGGCGCAGGATATCACGGACGAGGCAATCGCCGCGATTCTTAAGTTCACGGACGAGTTCCCGGGTTATCTGAAAGAGATGCGGGATATCATAGAGAGGAACAGGGTATTCGTCGACAGGCTCGAGGGAATCGGATACATGTCGAAGGAAGACGTGATTAATTACGGGATTACGGGACCGATACTTCGCGCGGCAGGTGTCGATTGCGATTTACGAAAAGACAGTCCGTATCTCGCGTATGATAAAGTTGATTTCGACGTGCCGACGACAACCGAAAGCGATAGTCTCGCAAGGTTCTGGATTAGGTTCGAGGAAATGTACCAGTCCTCAAAAATTATTAGGCAGTGCATCGAAAAAATGCCGCAGGGACCCGTGAACGCGCTATCACCGAAGAAATCTCTTCCGAGCAAGGAAAAGATATATACGAAAATGGAAGAATTGATACACGATTTCATGCTGATTAATTTCGGGCAGAATCCGCCTGTAGGAGAGTCTTACGGCGCGGTTGAATCCTCGAAAGGCGAACTCGGGTTTTATATAATAAGCGACGGCAGCGGCAAGCCGTTCAGAACCAAAATACACTCGCCGTCATTCTGCAATCTTCAGGCAATTCCCGTTATGCTTAAAGACAGTCTTATTTCCGATTCAGTCGTCATAATCGGCGGAATTGATCCCGTGATGGGAGAAGCGGACAAATAATTTGAAAATATATTAATAATCCGAATGCAGTTATTCAACGAAGAAGAATTAAAAAGAATAGAAGAAATCAAGTCGCATTATCCCGATGCCCGCGCGGCGTTGCTTCCGGTGCTCTGGATGGTTCAGGAAAAGGAAGGATGGATTTCGCCGGACTCGATGAAATACGCGGGAGATTTGCTCGGCGTTCCTTATGAGCACATTCTCGGTGTTGTATCGTTCTATACTATGTTCAACAAACAGCCGAGAGGGAAATATCACCTGCAGATATGTACGAACGTTTCCTGCATGCTGAGGGGCGGGTATGAACTGTATAATTACGTATCGGAGAAACTCGGAATAAAGAACAACGAAACGACAGCCGACGGAATGTTCACGATTGAAGAGGTTGAATGCCTCGGTTCCTGCGCGACCGCACCGATGATGCAGGTGAACAATAAGGAATATTACGAAAACCTGGATATCAATAAAGTTGGAGCAATCATCGAAGAGTTTAGCAAACATATTAAGTGAATTGACTACTTGGTTACACAGAGATACACAGAGAAGCACGGAGCATCACAGAGATAAGATAAGGTTTTAGGTTAGATTTTTCCCGTATTGTGGTAAATCAATTATTTATGGATATTAATATAATCACAGGCGGGATAATTGGGGCGGCTATAGAAGTACATAAAGTGCTGGGACCCGGACTTTTAGAAAGCGCGTATGAAGAGTGCCTTTCGAAAGAGTTGGTTGATAGTGGCTTTTTTATTGAAAGGCAAAAACCCGTTCCAGTGATATACAAAGACATAAAACTTGATTTCGGGTACAGACTTTATTTACTAGTGAATAAAACTGTAATAGTTGAAATAAAGTCTATTGACGGAATATTACCTGTTCATGAGGCGCAAATTCTTACATACATGAAATTTGCAGAAATTAGAGTTGGATTATTGATTAATTTTAATGTAACAAAATTGACAAACGGTTTAAGACGATTTGTACTTTAATCTCTGTGTTTCTCTGTGATTTCTCTGTGTTTCTCTGTGTAACATAAACAGTTTGATAAACCGAAAGTAGAATAGTTTAAAAATGAAATGCAATTCTTATGAAAATAATTTTAAAGGATATACCTGATTTACACAGGATAGACGTTTACGAATCGAACGGCGGCTATTCCGCATTCAGGAAGGCGTTGAAAGAAATGAGCCCCGATGAAGTAACTAACAAGGTGAAGAACTCAAACCTCAGAGGCAGGGGCGGCGCCTGTTTCCCGACGGGTCTTAAGTGGACATTCATGCCAAAAACCGGTGACAAGCCTAAATACCTGTGCTGTAACGGCGACGAGTCGGAACCGGGAAGTTTCAAGGACAGGGAAATATTTGAGAAAAATCCGCACCAGTTCATCGAAGGCGTTCTTCTTGCCTGTTACGCGATGGGAATCAAATCCGCATACGTTTACATAAGAGGCGAGTATTACAAATGGATAAATCTGCTTCAGGCGGCGATTGACGACGCTTATAAAAAAGGGTACATAGGTAAAAAAATTCTCGGCACAGATTTTTCAACCGATGTTTACATTCACCGCGGAGCGGGTGCTTACATCTGCGGCGAAGAATCGGCGCTTATGAATTCAATCGAAGGCAAGCGCGGATATCCGAGAGTCAAGCCTCCGTTTCCCGCGGCTAACGGTCTGTGGGGATGCCCGACGACTATAAACAATATCGAAACTCTCGCGAACGTTCCCGAAATAATCAAGAACGGAGCGGAGTGGTTCTCGAAAATAGGCGCGCCGAAACATCCCGGCACGCTCCTGTTCGGGGTGAGCGGTCACGTGAACAAACCGGGAGTCTATGAACTCCCAACGGGCACTCCGCTGATGACGATAATCGAAGATTACTGCGGCGGAATTCTGGGCGGCAAAGAAATTAAAATGGTTATTCCCGGCGGCTCATCGATGCCGCCTCTCACGAAAGAGGAATGCCTGAAAGCGAACATGGACAATGAAAGTCTCAAGGAATTCGGTTCTTCGATAGGAACGGCAGGCGTAATGGTTATGAACGAGGATACGGATATTCTTAAAGTGCTGATAAGAATCGCGAAATTTTATTATCACGAATCCTGCGGACAATGCACGCCCTGCAGGGAAGGGACCGGATGGCTTTTGAGAGTTCTGAAAAGAATTGATGACGGAAAGGGAAGGCTGAGCGATCTCGAACTGCTCACATCGGTTGCTCAAAACATTGAGGGCAATACAATCTGCGCACTCGGTGATGCCGCGGCGTGGCCGGTTAAATGGACTGTTAAAAAATTCAGGGAAGAATTCGTAAAAAGAATACCCAAAGATGAAATTGATGTTCCCGTCTTGAATAAAGTGCATTCGCTAAGATAGCATTACCTACCGGGAAAAGTTCTTCAAGAAAATTTTTGTCTGAGATTAGAATTAATAAGCCCCGTTTGGGGCTTATTAACTTATTACGAATTAAATCTATTTCCCGATTAGTTCGTAGATTTTGAACGCGCAGTATCTCGCGTAATCGAAGTCGTGCATCGCGTTATTCGCCATTGTAGTTTTCTGCCCGTCAAATTCGCATCTGTTGAACAAATCCATTTCGGCAATCTTATTGTTGGCGTTGTCAAGAAACGTCACCTTGGTGTGTAAAATGAATTTGTCCTTGAAATAAGGTCTCGAAATCTTGATTACGCCTTCCCCTTTATCGGAAATCTTCGAGGTCATGCCGGACCTTATCATACCGGCAAGTTTCTGACCTCTCTCTTCGGCAATTTTCGGCGGTTCGTCGAGCAGTTCTTCAGGGCTTGTCGAATCGGGGAATTTTGTCTCCGTTGACCCGCCGAGCAGGTCGCTCGTAAGAATCCTGCCGTTAATTGTATCGTACTGAATTGTCCAGTTCTTTATGGTTCCGAGCGCGCTTTCATTGTATACATCCTGCGTCGTGTAGTCTATAGAGCCTGTCAAGCAGCCGCTGACCAGCAACAGAAAAATAAAGAATGCAAGTAAGTTTTTCATCAATCCTCCGGGATTAAACTGTTATATTGCTTAAAAAAATATTATTTCTTACCGAGAGTTACCCTGACGGTAACTTCCTTATCGTCTCTTCTTACAGTTACATCGACTTCCTGCCCGGGCTTGTATTCTCCCAGAGCCGCCGTGTAATCATATATGTTTTTGATTTCCTTCTCGCCGAATTTTATCATCACGTCTCCCGCCATAAGACCGTATTTCTCGGCAGGGCTTCCCGCCTGCACTCCGGAAATCTTAAACCCTTCGCCGTTGTACGAAAAGTCGGGTACGGTGCCAACATAAACTCTTACGGATTTCCTTTCGGTCTTGTTGTCCTCTTCCTTCTTCACGACTTTTGTGAATTCCGGTTTAACGGGAGAGTTCGCGATTCCGTAAGTCAAATCATAAACCATTCTTAAAACCTTTGCTTCGCCTTCCGTGTTTATTTTGTCGTAGGTATCGGATGGCTTATGGTAATCTCCGTGAAGGTCAGTGAAGAACATCAGTACGGGTACGTTCTTGCCGTAGAAAGAGGAATGATCCGAAGGACCGAACCCGTCAGGATTCATAGATAAAGAAAAAGAGTAAGACTTGTTTAGTTTCTCGATTTCCGGAATCCAGAACGACGAAGTGCCGGTGCCGTTAAGTATTAACTTGTCGTCCTTAAGTCTTCCTATCATATCCATGTTTATCATTGCCACGATATTGAATTCCTTGAACTTCTCCGATTTCGTGAAATAAGAAGAGCCTATCAGGCCCTCTTCCTCTCCCGTGAAACATAGGAAAAGCACGCTGCGCTTGACGTTCTTTTTTTCTGACGATAGTTTCTGCGCGAGTTCAAGAACACCCGCGGTGCCTGACGCGTTATCGTCCGCGCCGTAATGAATCAGTTTTTCCTTTCCGCTGTACATAGAATTCGTGCCGCCGAGCCCGAGATGGTCGAAATGCGCGCCTACAACAATAACTTCATTTTTCAGCACGGGGTCCGAGCCTTCAAGCAGTCCTATCACGTTTCCTGTCTTCGCGTAATCGTCCTGAAGTTCTACGGAGAAATTCACCGTAATGTCGTTGAACTCTATGCAGTTTGGCTTTAAAGTAGAATTGATTCCGCCGCAGATTTTATTCAAATCATATCCGAAGTCTTTCATCATCGATTCGATTGCCGAGCGTTTTGCGTTTATCACCGGAATGCCGAAATTCTGCCTTACCATTTCATTTCCTAAAATCATCAGTTCGTCGTCATTAGAAGACGTGTCCGGAGGATTTATTACAATTACGCCTGCGGGTTTTAAATCCTTTATCACGGATAATTTTGCCCGCATAGTTTCAAAAGTCGAAAACTTATCCTCGTTTGGATTGAGGTACGTAGGCGAGTAACGCATTATTACAACAACCTTACCCTCGACGTTCACAGGGTTGCCATTTGCGTCAAGAAAGTCGTTGTAACTAAGGTTATCGGATTTAATTCCGTAACCTGCGAAAACCATTTTTCCTTCCGCGGTTCCATTCACCGATAATGACAGAGGGGTGAATACTTCCGGAATGGCGTCTATGCGTCCTTTTGGCACGAAGAATGAAAGCGAGTTGTTGCTTCCTTCTTTGACGCCGTTATACATATCGAACCTTTGTATGAAAGCGCTGTCGCCTTCAGGTTTAAGTCCGTACTTCTGAAATTCTTTGCTGATGTATTGTCTTGCAAGAACATCGCCCTGCGTGCCGGGATACCGGCCTCCGAGTTCATCCGAAGCGAGATATTTCACGTGCTCATATACTTCTTTGCCTGTAATGTCGTTGTTTCGTACATTGTCTATTCCGCTTTGCGCATAAACAAATCCTGCCTGAATTAATATCAGGCATAATATAATAAAGGTTTTCATAATCTGTGTATTCTTTTACTGCTTTAATTCATTTTTGAGTAATCAAGTTCCGAGCCGAGCACACTGTGAGGAATAAGGAATACAATGAGAGTTACTACTGCGGCGCCGAGAACCCAGTACGCGGGTTTTTTCGATTTATAAACCATTATTGCTGCAACAATCCAAGCGATGAAAGCGATTAATGTCTTGTTGTCGGTAAGGTCAAACCCGAACGGCACGCCCGTCCAGTAGGCGTCGAACGCGTATTTCTGAACTATCGGTCCGAGTATCATTCCGCCTGCAAACATAAACCCGAGAGCCCAGAAAGTGAATTTCTTAAGGTGCGCTTCTTTTTTGAAAACTTCAAGTCCCGCACGGGTTGAAAGCAGCATAGCGGCGAATATAAGTATGACGTGAATTATCAAGATGATATCCGGTACGTCGCCCTTGTACCTTATGACAACAGGCTCCGAAGGAATTACCGTTTCCGTATTCTGTCCGATAATTCGGATTGAATAATCGAGTTTGCCCGCGGCGGGCTGCTTCGGAAGTTCTGCTTTTAAAACGCCGTTGTCGTTAATCATTTCGACGCGCGTGATTTCGTCTTTAGTCTTGTGCCTTTTCCATAAGAGCACTCCTTTCAGACTGTTGTCCGGCACGACGACCTGAACCGGGCAGTTCGCGCTCGTACTGTGGCTCCTGTTAAGTTTATAACTAATTTCTTTCCCTTGAAAAACAACTTTTCCCGAGACAGGGTATGTCGGTCCCGTGATTCTCTGGTAATAAGCCGATGCGGCGGTTATCAGGAATGCGAGTATCCAGGGCATCGAGACTTTAACATAGTAGAAAAACGATTTTTGGGTGTCCGGAGTATTTTCCAT
>DATMXZ010000208.1:0-2316 GCA_035561235.1 Ignavibacteria bacterium | reverse complement strand
GGCTCATAACCCGAAGGTCGCAGGTTCAAGTCCTGCTCCCGCTACAAAATAAATAGCCTTAAAATATTTTTAAGGCTATTTTTGTATAAGATTAAATCATCCGATGATTTGAAGAAAATTATACTAATATTATCACTTCTCGCAATATCAAGTACAGCCATAATATTTACTAATAAAACATCCACATCTCAGAGCGCGAGCGACAAGCGTATATACACTGTAATAATTGACCCCGGACACGGGGGCAAGGACCCCGGTACTACGGGTCTCTCTGGCGTTTATGAAAAGAATATTGTTCTTCCGATAGGAATCAAACTTAAGAATTATTTATCGAAGGAATACGATGACATGAAAATCGTAATGACGAGGGAGAAGGATGAATTCATCGAATTGAAGAAGAGGGGACAGACTGCAAACGAGCAGGGGGGCAATTTGTTCGTGAGCATACATTGCAACGCGAGAAAGAGCGAGGAGAATGACAAGAGCGGATTCGAAATTTATCTGCTCGACCTCGCGAGAATTGACGAGGCGAGGGACATAACACTGGAAGAAAACAAGTTCATTGCATTTAACGAAAAGATAGATTCGAGTTTCATATCGAAGAATAAGATACTCGCATCCCTTTACCAGCAGGCTTATCTCGGTTACAGCGAGCGTTTTTCATCGATTATTGAGACCGAACTGATAAAGGGAACTCGATTACCTTCCCGCGGATTGTTTCAGGCGGGTTTCTGGGTGCTTCTTGCGCCTTCTATGCCGAGCATACTTGTTGAATGCGGATACTTATCAAACAAAACGGATGAGGAATATCTGAAATCGGAAAAAGGTCAGGATGAAATAGCGAAGTCAATATTCAAGGCCGTCAGATATTTCAAGATGGATTATGATTTTGAAAACAGTTTAATGGATTAGCGCCATGCAGACAGGACCTTCAAAAAAGATTCTCGCGGAGTATTTCAAGAACAACAGGCAGTACTTCGATTCGATTGCAAAGCAATACAAGGAAACAGACCCCGAGTATTACAACACTAACATTGCGCCTTTTTACAATAATCCTTTTTTCGCGTCAACCTCATCGAAGAAAGGCGGCTGCGCCGTCAAATCGGTATTAATGATATCCATGCTCATTCTCATAGCGGGCGTGGCGGCGGTGAGTTTATTTCTGTCTGAGGAAAAAGCGGAGAAAGAATTGGATAAAGCGATAGATAAAGAGATACAAAAGAGCGTTGAGCAAATTCAGAGCGATGAAGTGAAACCGGAGAACCTAAAGGAAAGCCTGAAACCTTCGGATATACTCGACACACTAACATCGGTGCGGAACATGAACGATTATCAGAAGGGAGTAATGTTTTTCAAAATAGGAGAATACGACAAGGCGGAGGTGTATTTCTCACAGGTTAAACGAGACGACCCTGGTTTTTCCGATGCGAGGAAAAAACTTTCCGAAATCAGAAAGTTGAGAATTGAAAATTCAACTGAGCAGGATAAGCCCGCAAGGAACAGCAGAAAATAAAATATCATAAACAGGAATGAAAAATCTAAAAAACAAGGTTGTGTTTGTAACGGGCGCATCGAGCGGCATAGGAAAAGCGTGCGCCGAAAAGTTCGCCTCAATGGGCGCTAAAGTGCTGATGTGCGCAAGAAGGAAAGCGCGTATCGAAAAACTCGCGGCTTCGCTTGTAAAGAAATATAAGACGGAAGTATTCGCATTCGAGATGGATGTTAGAAATTTCGATGTCGTTAAGGAAACAATCGATTCGCTGCCCGCGAAATGGAAAAACATTGAAGTGCTTCTGAACAACGCGGGGCTTTCAAGAGGCTTGAACAAGATTCAGGACGGCGTACTGCTTGATTGGGAAGAGATGATTGATACTAACGTAAAGGGTCTTCTCTACGTTACGAAATCAGTGCTTCCTTATATGCTGAAAAGAAAATCGGCTCATATAATTAATATCGGCTCGATTGCAGGACACGAAGTCTATCCCGCGGGAAACGTTTACTGCGGAAGCAAGCACGCGGTCAACGCTATTACAAAGGGAATGAGGCTCGACCTTGCCGGTACTTCAGTCAGGGTTTCGACAGTTGACCCCGGTATGGTGAACACCGAATTCAGTCTCGTAAGATACAGAGGAGATAAGCAAAGAGCGGATGCGACATACAACGGAATGAATCCGCTTAACGGGGAAGATATAGCGGATGCGGTTGCTTTCATCGCCACGAGGGACGAGAATACAGTAATCGCGGAAATGATAATATTTCCGAAGGCGCAGGCTTCGGCGATGATAACGCACAGAAAGTAAATGGATTTGATTAAAT
>DATMXZ010000207.1:0-2991 GCA_035561235.1 Ignavibacteria bacterium | reverse complement strand
CTCACGTACTAATTAATTTAAAAGGATTAAAACTTTTGAACGACGAAAAAACACCTGTTGAACCCAATCATACCCAGCCTGACCTTGTTCCTGTCGAAGACGTTACAGTTAGGTTTGCCGGTGATTCGGGCGATGGTATGCAATTGACGGGAGCGCAGTTTTCCGATACGGTTGCTTCTTTTGGAAATGATTTGGAAACTTTTCCGGACTATCCGGCTGAAATCAGGGCGCCCGCCGGCAGTCTGTACGGAGTAAGCGGTTATACTATTCACTTTTCGAGTCATGATATTTATACTCCGGGCGACCAGGTGGATGTTCTGGTTGCGATGAATCCCGCTGCCCTGAAAGTTAACTTAAAGGACTTAAAAAAGAACGGTGCTATTATAGTCAATTCCGATTCTTTCGACAGAAAGAATCTTGAACTTGCAAAATTTGAAAGCAATCCGCTCGAAGACGGTTCACTTTCCGCGTATAATGTCTATCCTATTCCGATTACGAAAGCGACTCTGGAAACTCTGAAGGAAATGAACCTCCCGCTCAAGACGGCTCAGAAATGTAAAAACTTTTACGCGCTCGGTGTGGTTTACTGGCTTTATAACAAATCACCCGAATACACTCTCGGTTGGATTGAAGAAAAATTCAAGAAAAAACCCGAACTAATAGAGGCAAATACAAAGGTCTTAAAAGCAGGGTATTATTTTGGCGAGACGACAGAGATTTTCAACAAGAGATACGAAGTTAAACCCGCTGAACTTCCGAAAGGAATTTATAGAAACCTTAACGGTAATGAAGCGGTCGCGCTCGGTCTCGTTTCAGCGGCTAAAAGAGCGGGGCTAAACCTGTTTCTCGGTAGTTATCCCATTACTCCCGCGTCCGAAATTCTGCACTACCTTTCGGGCATGCGGCAGTTCGGCGTGAAAACATTTCAGGCGGAAGACGAAATCGCCGGCATTACCACGGCAATCGGCGCTTCGTTTGCCGGAAATCTCGGAGCGACTTCGACAAGCGGTCCGGGAATGGCTTTAAAAACGGAAGCAATCGGTCTCGCGGTAATCGCGGAATTGCCTCTCGTTATCGTTAATGTTCAGAGAGGCGGTCCCTCTACAGGCTTGCCGACAAAAACCGAACAGGCGGATCTGTTCCAGGCGATGTTCGGCAGGAACGGCGAATGTCCCGCGCCCGTGCTGGCTGCGGCTTCGCCCGCTGACTGCTTCAATATGACGGTCGAAGCGGCAAGAATCGCCATCAAGTATATGACTCCCGTTATTCTACTGACGGACGGATATATCGGAAACGGTTCAGAACCATGGAAAGTGATTAAAATCGAAGACCTGCCCGAAATTCCCGTGAACTTCAGAACGGACCCGAAAGATTTTCATCCTTATATGAGAGATGAAAAATTAGTTAGACCCTGGGTTAAACCCGGAACACCCGGTCTGGAACACAGAATCGGCGGTCTCGAAAAACAGCATATATACGGAAATATAAGTTATGACCCCGAGAACCATCAATTGATGGTCTCGCAAAGGGAACAGAAAGTAAAGAACATTGCTAATGACATTCCCGAACTCGAAGTTATCGGCGCGAAAGACGCCGAACTCCTCGTTCTCGGCTGGGGAAGCACTTTCGGCGCGATTGCGGCAGCTGTTGAAGCGCAGGTTGAAAAAGGCGCGAAAGTCTGCTATGCTCATTTAAGATATTTAAACCCTATGCCGAAGAACACGGGCGAAGTGGTAAAGAAATATAAAAAGGTGTTGATTCCCGAAGTTAATATGGGGCAACTCGCAAAACTGATAAAGATGGATTATATGGTGAACCCGATACAGTTTGACAAGATAAAAGGTGTGCCGTTCAAGCGTTCCGAGATTGAAGCAAAAATCGAAGAAATTTTAAAAGGAAATTAATCTGAAAAAAATGAGCGAAAAAACAGAAATAAAATATACAGCAAAAGATTTTTCATCCGGAATAGATGTACGCTGGTGTCCCGGATGCGGCGACTTTTCTATTCTGGCGCAGGTTCAGAGATCATTTCCTGCGCTCGTCGGCGTTGACAAGGAAAAGATAGTATTCATTTCGGGCATCGGTTGCTCCAGCCGTTTTCCTTATTATATGAATACATACGGTTTCCATACCATTCACGGCAGGGCTGCGGCGATTGCGTCAGGCGTCAAAACCGCGAATCCTGAACTTTCCGTTTGGATGGCAACAGGCGACGGCGACTGTCTGTCAATCGGCGGAAATCATTTCATACATTTGCTGAGAAGAAATATTGATATTAATGTTCTGCTTTTCAACAACCGTATTTACGGTTTGACGAAAGGACAGAACTCTCCGACTTCCGAGCACGGCAAGATTACCAAATCAACCCCGTTCGGTAATGTCGAGTACCCAATTAATCCCATATCAATGGCAATTGGAGTCGAAGGCACTTTCATCGCGAGAGCGATGGATGTGGACGCCAAGCATCTTCAGTCGTTGATTAACAGGGCGCATCAGCATAAAGGAACGTCGTTCATCGAAATATTACAGAACTGCGTTATATTTAACGACGGCGCTTTCGATTATTACACGCTGAAGGAAAACAGAGAAGACAGAGTAATTTATATCGAACACGAAAAACCGATGGTGTTCGGAAAACAGAAGGATAAGGCGATAAAACTCGACGGCTTCACTCCGAAAGTAATCGACCTGAATGACGGTAAGCACAGTATTAATGACGCGGTTGTCTATAACGAGAAATCGAAAGAACTCGCGTATATAGTCAGCCAGTTCACCGATAATCCGGCGCTTCCTATGCCTGTCGGCGTGTTCGTCGATATTAATTACACGACTTTCGAAGACGATATGACGGCGCAGATTGTCGAAGCCAAAAAGAGATTCGGCGAAGGCGACGTGAATGACCTCTTGAGGGGAAATTCATACTGGGAAATTGATTAAAATATAATACGATTAGTTTGAATAATAAAAGGGCTGATGATATCATCAGCCCTT
>DATMXZ010000206.1:0-5125 GCA_035561235.1 Ignavibacteria bacterium | reverse complement strand
GATATGAAAAATTTATTTCCAATAGCGGTTTTGCTGACGGTGATTTTGCTGTCTTCCTGTTCAACGCAGAAAATTGAAATGAGTCAGGGTACTTGGCGCGGGATTGTTCTGCTTGATACGAACGACAAAAGTTCGGCTATGCCTTTTCTTTTCAGGTACGGAAAAGACAAAAACAATAAAGATGAAATAATAATTATTAATGCCGATGAAAAAATTCAGGTAACTGAAATATCTTACCAGAATGATTCCGTGTTCATAAAACTTCCGGTTTTTAAAGACGAGATAAAAGCATCCGTAATCTCAAAGGATACAATTAAAGGAATATACTATCACGTAGGTTCACGAAGCAAGTATTCTATGCCGTTCGTTGCTTATTCTAAAGCAGCGGAAAGATTTGAAAATGACGGCACCGACCCCGCCGCCGACTTGACCGGAAGGTGGGAAATGACGGGCGACCCGGGCGACTCGACTGAATATAAAATGATAGCGGAATTTCAGCAAAAAGGAAAAAATATAACGGGAACGATACTCACAACCTCCGGCGATTACAGATACCTTGATGGCGTAGTGGCGGGTGAAAAACTCGTTTTATCCACCGCTGACGGTACGCACACGCTTCTCGTTAAAGCCGATATCATAAACGGAAAACTCGAGAACGGATTGATTATAGGCGGACCGAAATGGAAGGACAAATGGATAGCCGTGAAAAATGATAAGGCAAAACTTCCTCCTTCCGACAGCGTTACAAAACTTAAAAAGGACGCGGGAGTCATCGATTTTACGTTCACCGATTTAAACGGAAAACGTGTAAGCCTTTCTGACGAAAAATATAAAGACAAGCCCGTCATTGTTCAACTGATGGGTTCCTGGTGTCCGAACTGCATGGACGAAACGAGACTGTTCACGGATTTGTACGATACGTACAGCCCGAAGGGATTAAAAATTATCGGACTCTGTTTCGAGTCTGCGGATTTCGAGGAATCGAAAAAAAGAATCGAGCGTTTCGTCAGCCAGTTGAACGCGAAGTACGATTTCCTGTACGCGGGGGAAGTCGGAAAGAACACGAAGGAAACTCTTCCGTTCATCGAGAAACTTAACGGATACCCGACGACGCTTTATCTTGATAAAAACCACAACGTCGTGAAAATCCACACTGGTTTTTCGGGTCCCGGGACGGGGAAATATTACGGAGAGTTGAAAAAAGATATAATTTCGACTATCGACAAACTTGTCCAGTAATACGCATTTACATTGATATATTAAGCAAAAGTTTAGTAATATTAAGAAACAAAGCACGCTGTTTTAAGGTATAAAAAGCAAATTAAGGATATGAAAACAAAATCTTTAATATTAGTTATACTGCTGGCTTTTTCGGCAGCGGCATTTTCTCAGACCGGTTTCTCCGACGGTCTTTCAAAAGGAAAATCGCAGGGCAAAAAAATTCTCGTCAACATTTATTCGGAAAGCGACACGTGGTCTAAAAAAATGGAGACCGTTTATTCCTCAGACGCTGTAAAGAATTACGTTAACAGCAATTTCGTTTACGTGAAACTGAACGCGAACGGAAGCGATAAGATTTCATATTCGGGAAAGGACTGGACCGCATCTTCATTATCGAAGTTCTTCGGGGCGACGGGTTATCCGACGCACGTTGTTCTTAATCCCGACGGCTCGGTAATAAAATTTAATTACAACGGCGAAACTACGGGAGTGTTTTCAGGATATCTCGATGTTCCTGAATTTGAAAAATTTCTCAAATATTTCTCCGAGAACAAATACAAGGATACCGATTTAAGCAAGGTCCTTTAAAGATTATTCCTTTTTTCAAGAAGTTTCTTCCTGACAATGTCGGGCACGAAATCTTTTATGTCGCCGTTGAATCTTGAAAGTTCCCGCACGAGAGACGAATTCAGATAAGTGTATTTTTCGTTAGGCATCAGAAAAATCGTTGATATACCGGGCGCAAGTTTCCTGTTCGTCAGAGACATCTGGAACTCATATTCGAAATCCGACACCGCCCGCAATCCTCTCACAATAACGGATGCTTTTTTCTTTTTCGCGTAATCCGCGAGAAGTCCTTTGAACGAGTCTATTCTGACGTTGCGGTATTTTCCGCAGACTTTTGTAAGAAGGAATTTTCGCTCTTTCTCGTCGAAGAGGGGAGTCTTGTTTATGTTCACCGCGACGGCAACAATAACCTCGTCGAAAAGTTGGGATGCCCTCTCGATGATATCCATATGACCGTATGTTACCGGGTCAAACGTGCCGGGGTAAACAGCGATAATTTTATTTTTCATCATAGTTTTTAAAATCATAAAAACTGAAAACCGCAATCCCGATTTCCTTCCTTAAAAATAAGCAATCTGAATGTTTTTCCTGCTGGAAAAATTTATCGGAATGCTCGAGCACGAGCGTCGCCCTTAACCTGCGGGTTTCATCAAGCAGTTTGTCGTAACCGCCGTAACCGTAAGGCGGGTCGGCGAAAATTATATCGAAAGGATTTTCTTCAAGAGACTTGAGAAATCTGACGGAATCGTTTCTGACTATGCGGGATTTGTCTTTCAGCGCGAGTTCTTCGATGTTCATTTTTACCGTGTTCGGAAATAAATCAACGAACGTGCACCCGCCGCTTCCGCGAGACAGACATTCGATTCCGAGGCTGCCCGAGCCGCAGTAAAGGTCAAGAATGTTTTTCCCTTCGAGTTCGATTCTCGTTGAGAGGAGGTTGAAAAGCGTTTCCCTTGCCCTGTCGGTCGTCGGTCTTAGATTCGCTACGGATTTCGGAACGCTGATGATTCTGCTTCTTAGGTATCCGGAAATTATTCTCATTTGACGAGTCCGAATAAAGGCGTGAATGAATAAGGGATTATGGAAACATTTTCCTGCAGAATGCTATCGGCTGAGAAATTACTGAAAGGATTTTCGATTACCGTTTGTTTGTATTCAGCGTTGATTTTTTCGCCGTACTGCACCGCGCTTTCTTCGCCGTATATGAAAACTTTGTTTATTCCGCTGAATCCGGGTATCTTCAGCATGTTTTCTATTTCCCCGCTGCAGAATTTTGTTTCATTGTTTTTGTAAAGTCCCGTGTAGTTCCGTATTTCACCGTTAAGGTAATGCATTATGTCCGTCTTTTCCTGCTTGAGACCGAGAAGTATGAAATCCTTTTCGCTCTTTCCGAGAAAGTATTTTCCCGCGGCGAAATTATCGAAATTTATGCCCGTGAATTTTATTCCCGTCAGTTCCGACAGCCTTCTCGTAATTTCCGCTATGTTCTTGTGATAAGCGATTATTAGAGTGTTTCCCAGATATGCGTACTCATCCTTGTTCGAATCTATTCTCTGGTATGAAATCTTGAAATTCTTGTATGTGTCGGGATAAAAATTAGACAGTTCCCAGATTAGGCTGGAGTTTATGTTCTCCGCTTCGTCAGTGAAATCAACCGGAATCATGCTCATGTAGGCGAGCCTGGAATCGAGTACCAGACCTGCCGTATCGAAATGAAAGTTGTTTTTCCTGAAAACGGTCGAAATTATATTCGAGAGTTCGGTGATTCTTTTGTGGTTAATTTTAGGCTCGAGAAAAAATATGTTTGCGTCCGCGTATTCCTGCTGATCGACAAAACTGACGCGCTTTCCGTTTTCGACAAGAAGAAACTTTATGTGCTTTCCCGTATATCCTATTATGATTTTGTTCACTCCGTTGTAATATAAGGTTTAAGTTTCTCGAACTTTTTCTTGCCGATTCCCTTTATCTTCTGAATGTCTTCGATTTTCCTGAACCCGTTATGCTCTTTCCTGTACATTAATATTTTTTCCGCAGTGGATTCGCCTATGCCCGGAAGCATCATCAGTTCTTCCTTCGGAGCCGAATTGATGTTTATTACCCTGCCTTTAAGTTTTTCCTCCTTGCTTCCTTTCTTGTTCTTTTTGCTGTCAATCTTTCCCGTGCTGTCGGAAATTTTTCCGTTGTTGTTCGTAATCTCTTTCCCGTTCCGTAAGAAACCCGATGAATCGTTTTTGTCCAGAGAATCCGTGCCGGAAGCGGTAAGACGGTTGACATAATTGCCGAAGACCCTGTCGGCTCTGCTGTAATCGAATGAGTCCGTGCCCGGTATTAGAAAATTCTTAGTGAGTTTTAACAGCAGCCCCGACACCAGCACGATAATGAGCAAAAAAATAATTCTCGTTTCGCTCTTTGTAAAATGCAATTTCTGAAGTATATTGCCCATCAGAAAAAAATTAGGGCTGCCCCGCGTGAGGCAGCCCGGTTAAACTATGGATTTTGCGTGAACAGATTCGTTCCGTTTCTGTTTGTCTTTATGTATATTCTTGCATGGTACATTCCATTGTCAAAGTATAACGCCTCCAGATAAACCAATCCGTATACAGGCGGCACCAAGTTTCTTCCTTTAAGGAAAACGCCGAATACGAAGCGCGTGGATAACGGACTGTTAAAATACATCGTTCTGTCTGTCGGGAAATCGTTTGCGTCGAGAACTTTTCCGTTATAGATTGTCTTGAGGGAATCGAACTGGACTTTCGTGAAATCGTATCCTCCTGACGGATTTTGAATCAACTCCGTGAATTTGGTTTCCTTGCCCGCCATCAGTTTGGCGAGGTCACCTGATCTGAAATAAAAATTGCTGCTCGTTCCCGCTGAATCCCGCATCTGTATATCCTTGTTAGCGTTGTCAATTTCCGTGACAGCCCTTCCGAGATAAACGTTTACACCGCTGTATGACGTGTCGCCGAAATATTCATCAACAGTAATTGGTCCGTATGTGAATACATTCGTGAAGAACATCTTCAGGTTCACTGTTGCTGTATCCTCATCGGCAAGGTCGATTGTAATACTCCGTGAGTAGTAACCGCTTTTTACCGCCGTAATCGTGAATGTCCCCGCGCTCAAACCCGTTATACTGTAATTTCCGACAGAGTCGCTGAGAATTGTCGATGTCTCAGGCAATGTCGTTATCGTCGCGCCGGAAATATAATTGGAAGTCGTTGAATCCAAAACTCTTCCGTTTATAACCGATGCGCCCTCGCTTACAAGCCCTCCGGATTCGCACCCCGAAATACTCAATATAATAAGAAACACAGAAATTGGTAGAGCAAACCTAAAT
>DATMXZ010000205.1:0-2579 GCA_035561235.1 Ignavibacteria bacterium | reverse complement strand
TTTCATAAATGATTGAATTCAGAGAACATACGCTTAAGAACGGAATGAGACTCGTTATGAGCAGACAGAACGTGATTCCGAATGTCATAATAAATACTAGTTTCCGCGTGGGCTCGAAAGATGAGGAGCCTGAAAAAACCGGTATTTCGCATTTATTCGAGCACCTGATGTTCACAGGCTCGGAAAACGTTCCGCAGGGCATGTTCGACGAAATTTTAAACGCGAACGGGGGAGAAAGCAACGCTTTCACGACGCAGGATTACACAAGTTACTATTTATCCATACCTTCGACAAGAATTGAACTCGGGATGTGGCTTGATTCGGACAGGATTGCTTCATTTCCCGCAAATCAGGAAAGTCTTGAAATACAGAAAAAAGTCGTTCTCGAAGAAAAGAAGCAGGTTCACGATAATTCTCCGTTCGGCTCCCTCGAACCGGAAAGCCATAAAAGGTTATTTATTAAAAGCGGTTACCGCTGGCCGATAATCGGAGATGAAAAGCACGTCAAAAACTTTAAACTCGAGGACGTCAAGGATTTTTTTTACAGGTATTACGTTCCTTCTAACACCGTTCTTACTGTTGCCGGCGATATCGACTATGATGAAACGATAAGGCTCGCGGAAAAATATTACGGAGGGATACCCGCGGTGAAAACTGACGGCAGACCCGTTTACGAGGAAGTTCCTCTCGATTCGGTTTCTGAAGATACGATAAAAGATAACATTGCGCTGCCCGCAAGGTTTTTATTTTATCGAATTCCCGAAGCGGGCTCGAAAGATTATTATGTGCTTAAACTCATAAGCGCCGCGCTTTCATCGGGCGAAAGTTCAAGAGTTTACCGTTCCCTTGTTTCGGGAACAGGCACGGCGTCGGAGGCATACACTTTGGTGAGCGGAATGGAGCGGGCCAGCATTTTTTCCTTTAACTGTTTCCTGAGCGAAGGAAAGAATATCGCGGAGGCTTCCGCTATAATGGATGATATACTTGAAGACGTTTCCGAAAACGGATTGAAGGAAGAGGAAATAGTGAAATCGGTGAATAAAGTCGAAACGTCATATTACTTTAAGATTCAAACATCGCTTAGACTTGCCGAGAGTCTTTCTTATTATAAAGTGTTCTTCGACGATTGCGGTATGATAAACAAGGAAGTGGAAAGATTCCGGATTTTTGACAACGAAACAATAAAGAAGTCGGCAAGACAACATCTGAATAAGGGTAACAGAGTGATACTTAATTACGTACCGAAAAGAAAGCGGGTTGGAGATGATTGACAGAAGCAGTATGCCGGCAATCGGCGGCTTAAAGGACGTTTTGTTTCCTCCGTTCAGGGAATACACGCACGACAGCGGACTGAAATCTCTTTTCATTAAGGACAACAGGTTTCCCGTAATAACCTGCAGGCTGCTCGTTAAGTCCGGTTCGTATTGCGATTTTTTCAGAAAGGGAAAATCCGGGCTTGCCACCCTGACCGCTGAAATGCTGAATAAAGGTACCTTTAAAAAAAACAATGACGAAATTACAAGGCTTATCGACTTCAACGGAGCATTGATTTCGACGGGTGCGGGATATGATGCCTCATACGTCTCATTCAGTTGCCTGAAGAAAAATTTCGATGTAATGTTTGGACTTGTATCCGAACTGGTCGGAGCATCGGTTTTCCCCGAAGATGAATTGACTCAGAAAAGAAATCAGATTATAAGTTCTCTGATCTCCATTCAGGATGAAGGGGCGTATCTCGCCGAGCGGGCTTTTTATTCCGCGCTTTATGAGGGAACGCCTTACGAAACAGACCCGGACGGGACTCCCGATTCTTTGAAGAATATTAAGCGGGATGATGTCGTCGAATTCAAGAACGGAAATTATGTGCCGTCAAACATGATACTCTGCGTGGTCGGTGACTTCGACGAGGACAAAGTAATAAAAGCGGCGGATAGGAATTTTTCCGGAGGCGATAAGAAGATTCCTGATAATGGTTTTGAATTCCAGGGAAAACACCTTGGCATACGAGTGTATATCGCTGAAAAGAAAGATGCCAGGCAGGCAAGCCTGCACATCGGTCACGCCGGAATACACAGGGGACATCCGGATTTTGTAAAGACGATGTTTCTCAACGCGTTGTTCGGAGGTATGTTCACCTCCCGCATAAATAAAAATCTAAGGGAAGAAAAAGGGCTGACTTACGGCGCTCGTACTTCTTTCAATTGCCTGAAACATTCGGGCGATTTTTCGGTTGAAACTGAAGTGAACGGCGATAAATCAGGACTCGCCGTCAGGGAAATAATTAAGGAAATGAATGATATGAGGGAAAATCCTGTTTCGGATAAAGAACTTGAAAGCGCGAAAAGTTATATCTCGGGAAATTTTCCTCTTCAACTTGAAACATCGAACAGCGTTGCGGGGAAACTTCTTAGTCTTGAACTTTACGGAGCGAAAAAGGATTTTTACGACCATTATCTGTCGACAATCAATTCGCTGACTGCCGACGACGTGACTGAAACGGCTCGGAAATACTTCAGACCCGATGAACTTATTATCGCGGCGGCGGGAAGCAGGTTGGATTTGACGGAACAACTTAAAGA
>DATMXZ010000204.1:0-3355 GCA_035561235.1 Ignavibacteria bacterium | reverse complement strand
GATATATTCACTTTGTTTATTTATTAGTTCCTGATCAATTATGCAATTTACCCATTTATTTGTTTCATTTCTACTTACGTATTTGTCAGTAATTGTAATCGCGCAGCGCGCTCCTGTAGATATCGATAAACCTTCGCGCTACAACATTCCAGTCGTACCTTTCCTTCGCTTTATCCCTGTTCGTGGTTTTAATCCTTTTCCCTTCGAGAAAAGATTTCACCTCCGACTCGAATTTCCGGAAATCATTCCTTGGCACCGTGACTCCGGAGTTATCATCTTTCAGGAAATCGCAAACGGCTCCGGTATCGGTCGTGATTATCGGTACTCCGCACGCTGTGGCCTCCATGCTCGATACGGGTCCCGCTTCACTGTACGATGTCATCAGAAAAACATCTGATGCGTTATAATACTTGACCAGTTTCTTTCCCCTTATGTAACCCGTGAAAATAATTTTTCCATTCTTGAGTAAGGTGCTCGATACTTTCTTTAATAGGTCCTCTTCTTCCTCTAATCCGTGTCCGATTATAACAAGAACAAAATCGTAATCGGGTTCAAGTCTGCTCATTAGTTCGATTAGTTCAGCCTGCCTCTTGTTTCTGTTTATTCTGCCTACGCTTAATAATACCTTTTTATCCGGAGGTAGTCCCAATTCCTTCCTGCACGCTCCTTTATCAAGTATCCTGAACTTCTCGAAGTCAACTCCCATCGTTGCCGTCTCTACCCTTCCCTTGTAGTATTTCTTCAGTTTCTTGAGACCACTTTCATTTTGATATGTTATTACATCGTATTCGTTTATAGTCTTTCTGAAATCCCTCTGCTCCGAAATTTTTCTCGCATAGTTTAGAACATTTTTCCTCAGCCTGAAAAAATTGTCGATTGGAAGTGTGATTTCCCCGTGAAAACTTCCTATTTTAATCCCTTTTTTTATCTTGCCTATCAGATTTGAAAGGAATTTGCCGCCTATGCGGGTGTGTATTATTATATTCCCGCTAAATCCGTCGATTAAATCTTCGGTTAAACTTTTCGACACTATGCTTCTGCTTGAAGTGTCGTACTCTGCTGGAAATAACTTGTGCACTATCCTGTCACCGAATTTGTGCTCATAGACTTTATCCACTCGCAAATCCGGCTGCCTGACTTCAAACACGAAATCAGAATCGTTCCTTACAATGTATTCACCTAACACGTTTCCCCAGTCGTATCCCCATATCCCGGCCCATTCTCCTTCATCTATATTCCAGTTTATTTCAGGTCTGCCCGAATGCTGGTATAATTCGTATGATGGCGGCCTGTCCAATATGTACACAACCCTTATGCTTTTATCCGGTAACATTCCTTCACTTATTCCTGATATACTTCTTTACGTTTTCGGTTTTACCGCTCTGCTTGACTGATACCCTAACTGCCGCTAATTTTATTTCTATCTGTCAAATCCTTTAAATAATAATTTAATTGCAGTTCGCTTAATTCAACCGCACTTTCCTTGTTTGCATTATACGCTCCGTACCATTCCGCCGTCTTTTCTATGCTTTCTTTCGTGCTCCATACGCTCCTCCAACCCGCTTCATTATTTACTTTCGTGGAATCAAGCCGTAGATACTCTGTCTCACGAAATTCCGGATTAACGTAAGTAATTTTGTCGCGTCCGATGCCGAATTTTTCGGCGAATATTCCCGCCACATCAGCCACTGTGAACTCCTTCGTCTCCATTGGTCCGAAATTGTATGAGTGATTACCGGATAGTTCTCCGCTCAGCAGTTTCCCGCCTATTGTAAGGTATCCGAAAAGAGCGTCGAATACGTGCTGCCAGGGTCTGACTGAATTCGGATTTCTTAATTCTATCTTATTGTTTTCGGTTACCGCTCTCACTATATCGGGTATCAATCTGTCCTTCGACCAGTCCCCTCCGCCTATTATATTACCCGCTCTTGCTGTAACCAGTGAGATTCCTTCATTCTCCAGAAAGGATTTATAATACGATTTCGTTATTACCTCTGCGCAGCCCTTGCTTGCGCTGTATGGGTCAAGCCCGCCCATCGGATCTTCCTCTTTGAAAGATTTTATCCCGCGTTCCGTATCGTAACACTTATCGCTCGTGATTATTACTAATTTCTTTACTTTGCCTGACGACCTTACTGCCTCGTAGAGATTTATGAGCCCGAATATATTTGTTCTGAAAGTCTCGACGGGCTCTTTGTAAGATACCGATACAAGAGGCTGTGATGCCAGATGAAAAATAATTTCAGGCTCCGATTCCTCTATTATTTTCTCCGCAAAACCCGTTTCAAGTATGTCTCGGATAATAATACTCCCTTCCTTGCCGTATCCGAATGTCTCGTGTAAACTCGGATTAGTGTCGGGCTTTAATCCGAATCCCGTTACTACTGCGTTAAGCGACCTTAATATTTTTGTCAGCCAGGTGCCCTTGAACCCCGTCGCGCCCGTTATCAGAATCCTCTTACCCTCGTATATTTCGAATCCTTTGTTCATTTCCATACCTTCCATAGTGGATTTTCCTCCCACTGCTTGTTCAGTGTTAAGTAATCTCTGTATGTATCCATGCACTGCCAGTATCCCTCGTGTTTGTAAAATGATAATTGATCGGTTGTTGTCAACTTAGTCATCGGTTCTTTTTCAAGGTCGCAGTTTGGATCATCAGGAATTAAATCAAGAAATGATTTCTTAAAAACAAAATATCCTCCGTTAATCGGATATTTGTTTTCTAAATTTACGATTTTCTCTTTGAAGTTCTTTACGAGATTACCTTCGCTTTCCAGATCCCCGAACCTTGACGGCGGATACACTCCTGTCACCGTTCCTATCGTGCCCTGCTTTCTGTGAAAGTTTACCAATTCGTGAATGTTGACGTCGCTAACCGCATCGCCGTATGTTAACATGAACTCCTCCGTGTCTATATACTTTCCGCATAACTTGACCCGGTAGCCCGTCATTGATTCGTCTCCCGTGTTTATTAGTGATACATTCCAATCCTCGGTGTTCTTCTCGTAGAATGTTATTCGATTTTGTTTGCCTAGTTCAATCTTGCAGTCGGTGTTGTAAAAAGAGTAATTCAAAAAATAATCCTTTATCATCCCCCCTTTGTACCCTAATGCAAGTATGAAATCATTGTATCCGTAATGCGAGTATGTTTTCATTATGTGCCATAATATCGGCTTGCCCCCGACTTCAACCATGGGCTTGGGTTTGTATTCGGTTTCTTCTCTCAGGCGGGTGCCCATTCCTCCGCATAGTATGATTATTTTCATATGTGTTTGGAATATTTTAAACTTGAAATATGGTGCTTCTCTCTGATTTAATGTTTGTTTCGCTTAATTTTTTTCTTGCAAAATATTCT
>DATMXZ010000203.1:0-10305 GCA_035561235.1 Ignavibacteria bacterium | reverse complement strand
ATTAATTTCAGGCCATGGGAAAAAATTTATTTAAAGGGCTTGCAGCATTAGTCCTTACGATTATTCTGTCAAATTTATTATCCGCGCAGAATAATAAACCGAAGAACTTTACACCTGTTCAAAACGATAAGACGTATTTCTCCTTAACAACACCAGGAAGCGATAACATCATGACGTTTTTAGTCGCAGATTTTGAGAGCGCGACATTTCCGCCAAGCGGCTGGTCGGTTTCAGGAACCACTAACTGGACCCGTTCAACCGATGCGAGCGGATACGGCATTGGCGCGGCGTCAGCGCTCGCAGATTTCTACAATATTTCTTCCGGTACTTTGAATCTGATTACTCCAGTATTCCCTTCCGCCGTTGCGGGTGATTCTCTGAAGTTCGACCACGCTTACGCGACATACCAGACGGAAGTTGACAAACTTCAGATTTATACGTCCACGAATGGGGGAACAGCGTGGACGATGCTAATTGAATTGGCAGGGGGCGTAAGCGGTCCTCTCGTCACAGCCCCGCCGACCACTAATTTATTCGTGCCGACATCATCGCAATGGGCAACGAAAAGATATGCGCTTCCGCTTGGAACGAATATGATTAAGTTCACGGGCGTGTCGGCATACGGCAATGAACTTTATCTGGATAATATAGTAATTGGAGCGCCATACACTAACGATGTCGGTGTAATCGCGATAGATAATCCTAAAAACAACATCCCTCCGGGTACAGTATCGCCTAAAGCGACTGTTAAGAACTGGGGCTCGACAGCCCAGTCGTTCCCGGTTACGATGACAATAACCCCCGGCGGATATACTTCGACTCAGAATGTTACCGGACTTGCGCCTAACGCGTCTCAACAGTTGACTTTTACGAACTGGACGCCTGCAGTCGGCAGTTATAATCTGACGGTTGTATCACAACTCGGTGGGGACCAGAATCAGACGAACGATACGATGAGGACTACAATTTATGTCTCGAACGTGTCAAGAAATGTACTTCTCGAGTATTGCACAGGTACCTGGTGCCAGTGGTGTCCTTGCGGCGCATCGACCGCGCATACTCTTGAAACGACTTATCCGTCGCTTGTGGTAGTTGCATATCACGGCAGCGGCTCGGACCCCTGGATAAATTTCAACGGGAACGGTATACTCGGCGCTTTATCGTTAAACGCGTATCCGACAGGAATTATTGACAGGCAAAACGCTCCGGGTGATTATACTACCTGGACGGGCTTAGTGACAAACAGGTACACGAATTATGCAACCACTCCTGTATCGATTAACATCGTATCCCAAAATTACAATTCGTCAAATGGGCAATTGAACGTTTCTCTTAATGCTTCTACAAACTGCAATCTGACCGGAACGTACAGCATAACTTATGAAATAATGGAGAACAATCTTGTTTATGCCCAGACGGGAAACGGCACCTGTCCCGGAAGTTCCACATTCGTTCATAATCACGTGGTAAGAAATGTTGTTAACGGCATGAACGGAGAAACCCTCACCACCACGAACTGGAATGCGGGTCAGACAATAAGCAAATCATTCTCGACAACAATTCCTTCCGCCTGGATTGCCGCAAACTGCCAGTTGGTGATTTACGTATATAAGGGAGCAAGCGCGAATAACATGGCGGAAGTGCAGAATGCACTGAAAACAAATGTTATACCCAACTCGATTTCGAATGAGAACATCGGTATCCCGAAAAATTTCGAAATGAATCAGAATTATCCGAATCCGTTCAATCCGATAACCAATATCAAGTTCGGTCTTCCTAAAGCGGGTAACACCTCTCTAAAGGTATATAACATTCTCGGCAAAGAAGTAATGTCGATGTTTGAAGGCTATATGGATGCAGGATATTACAACTGCACGCTCGATGCTTCAAAACTTTCGAGCGGAGTTTACTTCTATACTCTTAATTCGGGAAACTATACCGAAACAAAGAAGATGAACGTTGTGAAATAGGAAATTATTTTGTTACAAATAAAAAGGGAGTTCTTAGAACTCCCTTTTCTTATTATGTATATGTGTTGTTAGTTTGCGAGCACTTTGTTTACCTGTTCTACCGCCCAGTCGATTTCCTCTTTCTTTATTACGAGAGGAGGAGCGAACCTGATGACGTTCTCGTG
Organism: Ignavibacteria bacterium; assembly: GCA_035561235.1. Taxonomy (GTDB): domain Bacteria; phylum Bacteroidota; class Ignavibacteria; order Tepidaquicellales; family Tepidaquicellaceae; genus CAIKZJ01. The sequence continues at coordinate 8,171 of DATMXZ010000203.1, read as the reverse complement.
TGTTTCCTTGCACAGCACGCCGAGATTCTTGAGACCTTCGCAGTATTTCCTCGCGCCGCCCGCTTCGGGTTTCAGTTCCACGCCTATGAAGAGTCCCTTGCCTCTTATTTCTTTCACGTGCGTTGTCTTAATCGCTCTGAGTTTGTTCCTGAAATATTCGCCGAGTTCGTATGACTTTTCTACCAGTCCTTCCTCGACGAGAACCTTAAGGCTTTCGCGAGCGACCGCGCATCCGAGCGGATTTCCGCCGAACGTCGAGCCGTGGTCGCCGGGCTTGAATACGCCCAGAACCTCTTTTGTAGAAAGCATCGCCGATACGGGGTAGCAGCCGCCCGAAAGGGCTTTGCCTATCGTCACTACGTCGGGCTTTATTCCTTCGTACATGAACGCGAAAAGTTTTCCGCTTCTGCCAAGCCCCGACTGTATTTCATCCGCAACGAAGAGTATGTTGTTCTTCTTGCAGAGGTCGAAAGTTTTCTTGAGGTAACCTTCTTCAGGAACGATGACTCCGCCTTCGCCCTGAATCGGTTCGACTATGAATGCGACCGTGTTCGGTGTGATTGCTTTTTCAAAATCGGCAGCGTCGCCGTATTTCACGACCTTGTATCCCGGCGTGAGGGGACCGAATCCCGCTTTGTACTGTTCTTCAGTCGAAAAACTGATTATCGAAATCGTTCTGCCCGCGAAATTGTTCGTGCAGACTATTATTTCCGCCTTGTTCTCGGGCACTTTCTTTACCGTGTAGCCCCATTTCCTGACTGCCTTGAGCGCGGTCTCGACCGCTTCCGCGCCTGAGTTCATAGGAAGCACCATTTCATAACCCGTGAGTTCGCAGAGTTCCTTGCAAAGCAAAGGCAACTGGTCGTTCCTGAACGCGCGCGACGTGAGTGTCACTTTTTCCGCCTGCTTCTTCAGCGCGTTTATGATTCTCGGGTGGCAGTGACCCTGATTGACCGCGGAGTACGCCGCGAGACAGTCGAGATATTTATTCCCGTCAACGTCCCATACCCATACGCCTTCGGCTTTTTCGATGACCACGTCAAGCGGATGGTAATTGTGCGCTCCGTAATTGTCTTCGATTTCTATAAATTGTTTCGTGTTCATAAAATTGATTATTATGTTTTGAAAAAATTGAATATTCGATTAGAATTGTGTACAAATATACGGAATTTTTCCGTGGTTTTCGAGGGAGAGAAGAGTCTCCAAACTCCAAACTTCGATCTTTCCCGATGAATCGGGACGCAAAGAACGCGCAATCTTCAATCTTCAATCTTCAATCTTCAATGTTCAGTCATTCATCTTCAATGAAATATTGTATTCTCCCTTTCCCCATTCCACTATTTTCCCATTCTACTGTTTTTCTCTTCACGAAGCCCCGATTTCGTGAGGAAATCACTAAAACAAGCGAAATAAATTTTTCACTTCAATAAAAGTATGAAATTTCGTAAATTATACGTTACGCCCTTGTAGCTCAGGTGGATAGAGCAGCAGTTTCCTAAACTGTTTGTCGGACGTTCGAGTCGTCCCAAGGGCACTAATTATGTTGATTTGAATAAAGTTGCAATGGTTACAGGTTCCGCGGTCAGGCTGGGCAGGGACATTGCCCTCAGGCTGGCGGATTTGGGATTCGACATAGTTCTGAATTATTTCGGCGCAGGCGAAAAGGAAGTTAAAGCCGCGGCGGAAGAGATGAAATCAAAAGGCTCCGAAGTGCTTGCTGTCCGCGCTGACCTTCGCAAGGTCGAAGAAATCCAAAACGCATTTTCCGAGATAAAATCAAAATTCGGCACACTTGACCTTCTCGTGAATAATTCCGCGATTTTCAGAAACGTCGATTTCTTTGACATTACGGAAGACATATTCGACGACTTCATAAATACGAACCTGAAGAGCGCGCTCTTCTGCTCTATCGAAGCGGCGAAACTGATGAAGAACAATCCCGAGAAGCCCTGCAGCATAATCAATATTTCGTCGCTCGGCGGAATCGAGAACTGGAAAGGATTCATTCCTTATTCTCTTGCCAAGAACGGAGTGATAAAACTGACAAAACTTACGGCGAAGAGACTCGCGCCCGACATTTTAGTGAACTCATTAGCGCCGGGAACGATTCTGATAGATGACGATGAAAACCTGAACGCGGAGAAGGACGATGAAAAGTTTTATCCGATGAAAAGATTCGGCAGCAGCAGCGACATAAACAGCCTGATAGAATATCTGGCGGTGCATAACAAATATATAACCGGCAACATTTTTATTGTTGACGGAGGAAGAAGTTTATAAGAAGAAATGGAACATTTACCAAAAGCGCCTAAGGCATACAAGAATAACGAGTTTTTAAGTTCACCTGCGGGAAGGACCGTGAGAATCCTGACGGAATATCTCGAGCCGTACAGCAGGCTGAAAAAATACGACGTGAAGGATACGATTGTTTTCTTCGGTTCGGCGAGGACACTGCCTCCAGACGAAGCCGCGAGAAATCTCGGCGAGGCGAGAAAGAAAATAAAAGCGTCGAAGAACCCGTCCGCGAAAATGCTCTCCGACCTGAAGAAAGCCGAGACGGACGTCGTAATGTCGAGGTACTACAAGGATACGGAAGAACTCGCGTACAGGATGACGAAATGGTCGAAGTCCCTGAGGAAGGGAAACAAGTTCGTGATTACGTCCGGAGGCGGTCCGGGAATTATGGAAGCCGCCAACAAGGGCGCGAGGCGCGCGAAAGGTTTATCTATCGGCTTCAACATCTCGCTGCCTTTCGAGCAGTATCCGAATAAGTATATGGACAGGCACCTGAACTTCGAGTTTCATTATTTCTTTATGCGGAAATTCTGGTTCGCTTATCTCGCGAAAGCGCTCGTGATTATGCCGGGAGGATTCGGTACTCTCGACGAACTAATGGAAGTGCTCACGCTCGTGCAGACACAGAAACTCAACAAGAAAATGTCAATCGTGATTTACGGAAGCGAATACTGGAAGAAAGTAATAAACTTCGAGACTATGGCGGCGACAGGAATGATATCGCCCGACGATTTGAAACTGTACAAGTTCATCGACAACGTTGACGACGCGTTCAATTATCTCAAGAAAGAACTGATAAAAAATTACGTAAAGTAAAACTAACTATATGTTAATCAGCATGACCGGCTACGGGAAAGCCGAAATTCTCGAAAAAGGAAGCAGATACTTCGTTGAAGTCCGCTCGGTCAACAGCAGGTATTCAGAGATATCTTTAAAGTGTCCGAAATACATATACAGCCGCGAGTATGAAATAAGAGAGATTGTAAAACAGAAAATATCACGGGGCAAGATAAACCTTCTTATCATGAAGGACGACTCCGATAATTCTAATCACGAAATCGCTCTCGACCCCGAAGCGTTGAAGAAGCAAATTTCTATAATAAAAGATGTAAGAAAAAAACTCGGCACAAAGGAAAAAATTAAACTCGAGCACGTTCTTGGTTTTTCCGAGCATTTCCTGAAGGATGACGAGGAGGCGGTTGACGAAGAAGAGTTCAAACTTATATGCTCGCTGATAAACAATGCTCTCGACGAAATGATTGAGATGAAGAAGAATGAAGGAGCGTTCCTTGAGAACGACATAATCGAGAGGGTTAACGCAATCGACGCGGAAACAACGATGATATTCGAAATGGGCAAAGCGCGTATCGATGAGGAAAAGAGATTGTTCAACGAAAAGATAGACGGTTTTCTCAGCGACAGAAGCATAATTGACGAAAAACGTCTGGAGTTTGAAATCGCGCTTCTGACGGAGAAGATGGACATTACCGAAGAGTGCGTCAGGCTGAAAAGCCATCTCGACTTTTTCCGCGCCAGCGTTAATTCGCCGGAGAATGTAGGAAGACGGCTGAATTTCCTTCTTCAGGAAATGAACAGGGAGATTAATACTATCGCGTCAAAAGCGTCCGACGCCGTTATATCGCAGAAGGTTTCGCTTCTTAAAGAAGAACTTGAAAAAATCAGGGAACAAATTCAAAACATTGAATAATATGCTTTTTGTATTCTCGGCGCCGTCGGGTTCGGGCAAGACAACAATAGTGAAAGAGATACTTAAACAGTATCCCGAATTTCACTTTTCGATATCCGCGACTTCGAGAAAAAAAAGAGACTGTGAGACTGATAAGAAGGATTATTTTTTCATTACGAAAGAAGAATTCGAAAAGAAGATTAAGAACGACGAGTTCGTGGAATATGAATTGATTTACGATAATAATTATTACGGCACGCTTAAGAGCCAGGTTGACGACTGCCTGAAAAACGGGCACTGCATGGTCTTCGATATGGACGTAAAAGGCGCGCTGTCAATCAAGCGGATTTACGGGGATAAATCTTTGTTGATATTCATTAATCCTCCCGATAAGGACGCGATTATTCAGAGATTGAAGAACCGCGGTACGGAAACAGAGGAAACGCTGAAAAAAAGAATAGCGAGAATAGATTTTGAAATGGCAAAAAAAGACGAGTTTGACTATGTTGTAAATAATGATGACCTGCAGCAGGCAGTTGAAGATGCAAAAAAAATTATTAATAAATATTATAACAAGGAGCAAAAATAATGGCGATAAAAACAGTTGATCTCGAAAAATTCGAGAAAAGCGCCGAAAACATTTATGAAGCGACCGTTATCTCATCTAAGAGGTCCCGTCAGATTAACGACGAAACGAGAATCGAACTCAGCCAGAGGCTCGAACCCGTTACGATGAAGGATACGGACGACGAATCAACGACAAATCAGGATAAACTGAACCTGTCGGTTGAATTCGAAAAACGCAGGAAACCGACCTTGCAGGCGGTCGAAGAATTAATCGACGGCAAGTTAAGTTTCCGTTACAGAGACACAAAGTAAAAACGTCTTGCTTAAAGGCAAAAAAATAATTGTCGGCATTAGCGGCGGCATCGCCGCTTACAAGATATGCAGCCTCGTGAGACTGTTGATTAAGCAGGGCGCGGAGGTGAGGGTCATAATGACTCCTTCCGCGGTAAAATTCGTATCTCCTCTCACGCTTTCCGTGCTTTCCCAAAACGAAGTTGTCGTGAACATGTTCGGTGAGACCGACCCGTCAAAGACCGAAACGGTAAAAGCGGGCACTTGGCACATTACAAACGGCTTGTGGGCGGACCTTTTCGTTCTCGCTCCCGCGACCGCGAACACTCTCGCAAAAATCAACGCGGGCATATCCGATAATTTTCTTCTTTCCGCCGTTCTCGCCGCGAGATGTCCCGTGGCTCTCGTACCGACGATGGACGAGGATATGTACAGGAACAAAATAACTCAGAGGAACATTTCGGATTTGAAAAAATTCGGCTACCGCGTGCTTGACCCGGTTGTCGGAGAACTCGCCAGCGGCTTGTACGGCGAAGGGAAAATGCCCGAGCCCGAAGAGATACTCGAATTTATCAGGGCGCAGTTTATCAAAAAAGACCTGTCGGGAAAAAAGATTCTCGTTACCGCGGGACCGACAGTTCAGCCCGTTGACGCCGTACGCTACATCTCAAATTATTCATCCGGCAAAATGGGTTTTGAAATAGCCCGCGCAGCGGTTGAAAGGGGAGCGGACGTGACGCTCATCGCGGGTCCCGTAAGCATTGCCGCGCCGGGAGGAGTGAAACTCGTTAACGTTAAAACGACCGAAGAGATGTTCGCGCAGGTAAAGAAATACAGCAAAGGAAAAAACCTCATCGTGATGTCGGCGGCTGTCTGCGATTTCAAACCTAAACGCGTGTCCGAAGGAAAAATCAAGAAAGAAAACGCGAATCTTTCCATCGAACTCGAAAAGACGGACGACATACTTAAATATCTCGGTAAGAACAAAAAGGGATATAAGTTATTCGGATTCGCGCTCGAAACCGACAATCAAATCGAGAATGCCAAAAGAAAACTTAAAGAGAAAAACCTTGACCTCGTAGTGTTGAACGACCCGAACGTAAAGGGCGCGGGTTTCGGAACCGACACGAACGTAATAACTCTAATCGACAGAAAATCCGTTAAACCGCTGCCGCTGATGCCGAAGTATGACGCGGCGAACAGAATCCTCGACGTCTTAGCGAATAAAGAAATTAATTGAAGAGCCTTTCGTAACCTGTATAAGGATGCAGTTCATTTACCAGAAACTCAATCAGATTTTGCTTTACCAATGGAAGTTCTTTTAAAATATTCAATGCTTCTTCCTTGTCAGCGCATTCGAGAATTAAAACCGCGTCGCGGTTTTCCGTAAAGTATATTTCCCTTAAAATTCCATTCTTGTGTAACTCCCAGACTTTTTTCGATTCTTCGTGAAGATGGGGTTTCAGGTCCTCGGGGCTAATGCCGAGAATTACTTTTTCGATTGCTATGAATTTCATTTCTTTTCCTTTCTTTTTTTAGATGTGAATCTCGCCCGTCAGGTATGTTCTCACTTTTCCGCTGATTTCAACTCTGTCAATTTTAAGTTCGCATTCGAGATAGCCTTTCCTTTTCGATAACTGCACGGCGCGCAGTTTCATCCTGCCGAGCCTTTCAGACCAGAACGGCGTGAGCGTAGTATGCGCCGAGCCCGTTACAGGGTCCTCGTCGACTCCGCTCGCGGGCGCGAAGAAACGCGACACGAAATCAATTCCGCCGCTTCCTTCAGCCGTAACAATCACGCCTCTTGCATTTACTTCCTTGAGAGATTTAAAGTCGGGATTTATGCTTTTAATTTCATTTTCGGATTTGTAGACGAGAAGATAATCCGTCATTCCCTTGTAGCATTCGGACGGCACGAGACCGAGCGATTCATACAGACCTTTTGGGGCTACGGATTTTTTGTAAACGTCAACGGGAAAATCGAGCGTCAGCACTTCGCCGCTCTTTCTTACTTTCAGTATTCCGCGCTCTCTTGATTTGAAAACGATTTCGTTCAGGTCGTTCTCGTAAAATTCGAATAGTACGTGCGCCGACGCGAGCGTCGCGTGCCCGCAAAGTTCAACCTCCGTCGAGGGAGTGAACCACCTGATTTCGTATTGGTCGCCCATCGGAACCACGAAAGCCGTTTCCGCAAGGTTGTTCTCCGCGGCAATGTTCTGCATCAGTTTATCCGAAAGCCAGTTGTCAAGATAACAAACTGCCGCGGGATTTCCGCCGAAAAGTTCATCCGTAAAAGCGTCTGCCTGAAATAACTTAATTTTTCTTTCCATTTGTTTGCCGTTAACGATTCTTTATACGGAAAAATAGTCAGTTTGTTTGTTATATGGTAATCATAAATGAAACACACTTTATAATTAGTAATTAATAATTAGTAATTAGTAATTACGGAAAAACACCGTTTGAAAATGCCGCAAACAAAAACACTAGCCCCACTCTTCAGAGTGGGGTAGAAGAATCCCAAAAAGAAGGGCTTTAGCCGCGGTTCCGGCTACTTTGAAAGCCCTATACGTTCCGAGAGTCCCCCTTTAAAAAGGGGAGACTCTCGGATACAAGTTGTAATCTCTTTTAATAATCCCACTCTTTAGTGGGGTAAAAGAATCCCAAAAAGAAGGGCTTTAGCCCTTTCAGCCGTGGGTAAGCGAATCCATAACCGTCAACCGTTTTAACGGTTTAAAATATTCAAAACCGTTGAAACGGTTTTTTTATTATTCATTCCGACCCACGGCTAAAGCCGTGGGCTAAGTCGAAGAGCATATTTCGTCTTTCTTTTCCCTAAATTTCTTTAAACTCATGATTATTTGCTTTGTCGGTGCATAGTCTTAAATTCTTATAGACTATAAACCGTTGAAACGGTTTTTTCCGTTATTCATTCCGACCCACGGCTAAAGCCGTGGGCTAAGTCGAAGAGCATTAAACGTCTTTTCCTTTTCAAAATTTCTTTAAACCCCCGATTATTTGCAGTAATCTCTTTTACTAACCCCACTCTTTAGTGGGGTAGAAGAATCCCAATAAGGCGGGCTTCAGCCGCAGTTCCGGCTACGTTTAAAGCCCTATACGTTCCGGGAGTCCCCCTTTAAAAAGGGGAGACTCTCGTCTACAAGTTGTATAGATATTCCCTTTCCTCATTTTACATTTTATATTTTCTAAGACTCTCTTTCCTTTTTTCTAAACTATTTTCCCATATTCCCATTTTTCCATTTTCTAAGACCCCTTTTCCATTTCCTACCACCCATTTCCCAAACCAACAATAAAATTTTTGTGGACTTTTTTT
>DATMXZ010000202.1:0-11267 GCA_035561235.1 Ignavibacteria bacterium | reverse complement strand
AAACGGATGAAATAACTCTATCTATTAAACCTTGACAGGACTTTTATTGTCAAATCTATAAAACCAATTAAATGATACAAAAAATGAAGAAATTACAAGTAATAATCGTTCTTTTGATTCTAGTGTTTGCGGGCAGCGTTTTTTCACAGGACACGAAAACAAAAAAAAGTCCTGAGGAGAGAGCAAAAAAAATGACAGAAAAACTGACAGATGCGGTAAATCTGGACGCAAATCAGCAGAAGTTAATACAGGATTTGTATTTAAAGCATTTCGAGAAAATGCACGCATACAGGATAGCAAACAAGGACAAAGACAAATCGGAATTAAAGCAGACAATTAAAGAGTACAGAACGGAATTAAGGAAGAGCATAGGCGAAGTTCTGACGGATGAGCAGAAGTCGATTCTAAAGCAGAAGATGAAAGACAGAGAAGGCAGGAAGAAAAAGCAAGACAACTAATCACACATAGCATACAGGTCCCTCAACCTCCAAGAACCGGGTAAATCCCGGTTTTTTATTATTCGGAAGGTAAAACATTCATTATAACCCTTTAATTAAGTTTTTTATTTTTCAATTTTTAGTTAGTTTTCAAAAATGCTGAAGAAATTTATAATATTGGCGATAATCGTCATAGGGATAATATTGCTTTTCAACAATATTTTAATGCCGCTTTACGTGAAGCAGGCGTCACTTGTACAGGTTCCGACGGTAACGGGTCTGACATTTCTTGACGCGAAGAAGGTTCTTGAGGAATCCGGACTTGACGTAAAACAGGGCGACATAAAATACGACGAATCAAAGCCGATTGGGATAGTACTGGAACAGAATCCCGCAAACGGTGAGCAGGTAAAGAAGGGAAGGCGCGTTTACCTGACGATTTGCGGCGGAGAGCAACTTGTCGAAGTGCCGAGATTAGTGGGAAAAACCGAACGCGACGCGAGATTCACGCTTGAGCAGCGCAACCTAAAAGTTGGTGAAATCGTGAAAAAGTTCACGATTGAGCAACCCGAAGACGTCGTGGTTTCGCAGATAATACAGCCCGGAAGCAAGGTCAAGAAATCGACAAAAATCGATTTGATAATCAGCAACGGCGCGCTGCTCGGAGATATATTTATTCCTGACGTGATGGGCAAGAAACTGAACGACGCGAAGAAACTGATTGAAGAAAAGAAACTGAAGGTCGGCAAGATAACCTATCAGCCGAGCGATAACGAGCAGGGCACTGTAATCGACCAGTATCCGAAGAAAGAAAAATCGGTAAAAGAGAATACTCCCGTTGACCTGATAATAGCGAAGAAGAAAGTCGAGAAGGACAAGGCGGTTGACGTTGAAGGCGACGTTGACCAGACGACGGAAAAGAACAACAAGAAAGATAACGGGGAAAAGCCTAAGACAGAAACGGATAAGATAAAGAACAAGCCTGACCCGCAGAATCCGAAGGACAAGAATGAAAAGCCGAAGGAAAAGCAGACGGAAAAGGGCACTGACACGAAAGATAAAAACGATAAACCAAAAGAGAAGTCAAAAGATAAACCGGAGACAAAATAATCATGAAAAAAATATGTCCTTCTATCCTTTCGGCTGATTTCGGAAAACTGGCGGAAGATATAAAATCGGTCGAGTCGGCGGGAGCCGATATAATACACTGCGATATAATGGACGGTCATTTTGTCCCGAACCTGACGTTCGGTCCCGACATCGTTTCGAAGGTAAATGAGATAACTAACCTTCCGCTTGACGTTCATCTGATGATAAATTCTCCCGAGAAGTTCATCGAGTCATTTCAAAAAGCCGGAGCGGATTACATATCCGTGCATCTGGAAAACAACTATCACCTTAACCGTCTGCTGAACAGAATCAAGGATTTAAAAGTGAAAGCGGGCGTGGCAATAAATCCTTCAACGCCTGTTAAAGCGCTTGAATACGTGCTCGAGTACGCGGATTTCGTTCTTGTAATGAGCGTCAATCCCGGTTTCGGCGGACAGAAATTCGTATCAAATTCTTTGAAAAAGGTTAGGGAGTTGAAAGAAATAATCCTAAAGAACAATTACAATTGCCTTATAGAAATCGACGGGGGAATTGGACCCGCGAACATAAAAGAGGTTTCGGACGCGGGTGTTGACATGTTCGTCTGCGGCGCTTCGGTTTTTAAGTCAGAAGATGTAAAGAAATCTGTTGCCGGGATGAAAAAAATTATTCAGGGATGAAGAACGTTTACTTCAACAAAGACATACTCGAAGCCGAAAAGGAAATTATCGGGCGCACGGGAATTTCTCCAACGGTGCTGATGGAAAACGCAGGAAGGAACGCGTCCGAAATAATAGCCGAGTTTTACTGCATGGAAAACTGCACGGGCGTTTTAATCTTATGCGGCAGAGGAAACAACGCGGGTGACGGTTTCGTCATAGCAAGACATCTTCGCAACAAACAAATTCCAGTAATGGTATATTTGCTGAATTCGCCGGAGGATTTGCGGGGAGACGCGTTGAAGAATTATGAAATCATTGCGGGGATGAAAGACAGGAATCTTGAGATATCAGGAGACCCGTCATTGCTTGGAAGACCGGAGACGGGAAAATTCATTATCGTGGATGCCGTTTACGGAATTGGTTTCAGGGATAAACTTGACGCAAAAGCCGAAGAGACTTTCGGGAAAATAAACAGGCTGAAAAACAAATTCATAATCGCAGTTGATATCGTATCAGGACTGGACAATTATCTAAACTCAAATAAATGCCTGAAGGCTGATGTGACAGTATCGATGGGAGTAAAGAAATTCGAGACGATGTTTTACGACGGAAGAAGATTGTCCGGCGAAATAAGGGTAGCCGACATCGGACTGCCAGAGGCTCTGTTCGAAGAATACAACGAGAAAAGAATTTTCGAAATCGAAAAACGCGACGCATCGGAAGGCTTCAAGGCAAGAGACATAAACTCGAACAAATACACGAACGGGAAACTTTACGTTCTCGCGGGCAGCGAAGGTTTTTCGGGAGCGGCTTACCTGTGCGCTCAATCCGCGATACGCGCGGGATGCGGGGCTGTAATATTAGGATTGCCGAAAGGACTGAATCAGATAATGGAACTCAAGACGTCTGAAGTCATCACGCAGCCTCTCGAAAAAGAAAATTATCTCAACAACGAATCACTCGACAGGATTAGGCCAAAAATCGAATGGTGCAATACGATGCTGATAGGTCCCGGTATAGGGCGAAACAGCGACACGCTTTCGCTCGCGCGAAATCTGGTAAAGAGCAGCGATAAGAACATAGTCATTGACGCTGACGGTATTTTCGCTTTCAAGGGATATACAGATTTTCTTAAGAAAAAAGAACGGCGAATCATATTAACGCCTCATTTCGGCGAGTTCGCGAATCTGCTCGGCATAACGACTGACGAATTAAAAAAGAATTTTTTCTCATTGTCGAAAAAATTCGCTTCGGGAAACAATATAGTTCTCGTTTTGAAAAACTCGCCGACGGTTATAACCGACGGTGAAACATTTTTCATAAATTCAAGCGGCAGGGAAAATCTTGCGACGATAGGCAGCGGAGACGTTTTGTCGGGAATTATCGCATCTTTATATTCGCAGAACGGCGATGCGTTAAGCAGCGCGATATCGGGGGCGTATCTTCACGGGCTGTGCGGGGACACGCTGTACGATGAATACGGAAGTAGCGGAACCATAGCGTCGGATTTAATCGATTTGATTCCGAAAATAAAATCAGAACTTGAATGACGGCGGTGAGGTTTATAAAATATCACCTGCCATTCTGGTTTTGGCTGGTTCTGATTTTTATTATGTCGTCTATACCCGGAGACAAACTGCCGGATGAAACATTCAATCTGAGCGACAAACTGATACACTTTTTTGTGTTTCTTATACTTTATGTAACGGCGTCTTATTCATTTTACAATCAGAGCAAGTTCAGCCTGATGAAGAAGCATTTTTACGCAGCAGGTTTTATACTTGCGGTATTGTACGGAATATCGGACGAACTTCATCAGTATTTTGTACCTTTGCGTTCTTGCGAGTTCTATGATTTTCTCGCAGACGCGGCCGGCGCGGCTGCCGGAATGCTTGTTGTATATTTTACTTTTTATAAACGAAAAATTATTTGCAGTATTAAAAATGATTAAAACCACAGAGCTGCTGTATATCATACCTATGCTGATAGTCGCATCGTCGGCAATAATCGCTTTGTTCGCAGGGATTATATTCAGGAAGTCGAAGGTACCGGTTTACGTGTTTTCGCTTTCCGCCGCGGCAGCATCGTTAATATCAGCGCTTTTCAATATAAGCAAGGACGTTATAATTTTTAATGAATTGCTTAGAATCAATCCGTTGAGCAGCGCTTTCGCGATAATCGCGATGACGGGGATGGTGATAACCTTTCTCGCGTCGTACGATTATCTTGACAGGTTAGGAATCAATTACGGAGAATATTATTCGCTTCTTCTTTTTGCTCTGCTGGGAATGCTTATAATGATATACGGAAACGACATGCTCGTCGTCTTTTTAGGGCTGGAAACGATGTCATTTTGCTTTTACATACTCGCGGGAATGATGCGTAACAGGATGAAGTCAAACGAGAGCGCGATGAAATATTTCCTGCTCGGAGCGTTCATGACGGGTTTTCTGCTTTACGGCGTATCACTTATATACGGAGTCACGGGAAGCACGAACATAGGAAAGATATTCGCGTCATTCGCGAATTACAAGAGCGCGGTTTTTCTGACAGGAATCAGTTTGTTCCTGATAGGTTTTTTCTTCAAGTTAGGAATATTTCCTTTTCAGATGTGGATACCCGACGTTTACGAAGGAGCGCCTACAGTCGTATCTGGAATGATGGCGGCTGCAGGTAAAGTTTCCGCTGTATGCGTGCTCGTCAATGTTTTTTCGTACATGAACTTCTCCGAATACAGGCTGATGTTCGCGATACTCGCGACACTGACGATGCTTTACGGAAACATCGCGGCGCTTACGCAGACAAACCTGAAAAGACTGCTTGCATATTCTTCAATTGCCAGCGCGGGTTACATACTCGTCGGTTTCACGGCGATGGACGATTTCGCCTACAGGGGCATATCTTTCTATCTGCTTGCTTACGTGTTCATGCAGTTGGGCGCATTCATAGTCGTATCGGCATACGAAAAATCTACTGCTGACGGAAAGGATTTCGCGAACGTAACTTTTGACGATTACAAAGGGCTCGCGAAGAAGAGTCCTTTCGCAGCGATAATAATGACTGTATTTCTGTTTTCGCTTGCCGGAATACCGCCGCTGGCGGGGTTCTGGGGCAAGTATTATCTTTTCTACGCGGCAATAAAGCAAAATTTAATCTGGCTGTCGATTGTCGCGATTCTATTGAGCGTCGTATCGGTTTATTATTACCTGAAGGTAATAGTATATATGTGGTTTCACGACGCGGTCGAAACCGAAGGGGATTCGCGCGTGATAATCAAGCCGCTTGTTACCGTATCGCTTGTAATTTCCCTGCTTGGCACACTCCTGTTCGGATTTTATCCGCAGTTGTTTTTCAGCATATTCGGTTTTGTTTTGAAATGAAATGATACTATTATTCATACTCAACATATTGCTGTCACAGACGGACAGCCTGCTTGTCAAATCGGGCGAAGCGGGAGATTTTACGAACGCGGTTTCGATGACTTCGGACGGCAAGGGGATGATATACGTACTTGATTCCGACGCAAACGAAATCGTTAAACTTGACGGCAGCCTGAAAATCGAGAAGAGAGCGGGCAGGAAGGGCTGGAGCAACGGGGAGTTCGATTCACCCACATCAATCGACGGTTCATCGGGACTTGACATATACGTTTCGGACGGAAGGAATTACAGGCTGCAGAGGTTTGACCTGAATCTCGGATATGTAGGTACAATATTAACGGAATACGAAACGTATCCTGAGAACCTGAAATTCAAGACGCCATTATCATCAGTTTATGTAAATCCATACATATACATAATAGACGGTGAAAACAACAGGGTCGTCGCGTATCAAAGCCTGTATCAGAATACCGCGGTACCGGTTTTTTCATTCGGCGGATTCCAGTCGGCTCAGAAGCCGCTCGTAAATCCGACAAAAATCATTAAAGACGGTTACAACAACATTTACATTCTTGACAGGAAGCAAAACGCGGTTTTTAAATACGACAACTTTGGCAATTACATAAGCATAATCGAAAGCCAAACGGTTTATTCCATAGCGGTTTACAATAATTTATTATACATTCTTGACGGAAACAAACTGCTCGTGTACGAGGCTAAACGAGGCGGTTTCACGGAGAGTATTCTCTTCGCGGAAAAAATCGAATCCGAAAAGATAAAGGATATATTAGTGCTTAATTCCGGGAAATTCTATATTCTGGAGAAGAACAAAATATCCGAATATTCATTAAAATAAAAACAACAACTATTATGGCGAGAGCATTAAACAAAGTTCTGTTAATCGGTTATCTTGGAAAAGATCCCGAAGTGAAATATACCGAAAAGGGGGATGCTTACTGCAAGTTCTCACTCGCGACAACGGAGACATTCAGGAACAGCGAGGGGAAGGAAATAGACAGGACGGAATGGCATTACATTACCGTATGGAGAAAACTTGCCGAGATTTGCGGGCAGTATCTGAAGAAAGGCAGCAGGATTTATATGGAAGGAAGGATACGAACATATGTCGACCCGAAGGACGCGACGAAGAAATACACGGGCGTTGAGATGACTGAGATGATGATGCTGGATTCAAAGAGGGAGCAGAATTCCGGCTCTCAGGAAACAACGGGACAAATCAAGGAAGACTCCGGCTCTAACGACGATTTACCATTTTAGCAATATCATATAATGACGTTTCCGAACATATTGTCGGTACTGAGAATAATTCTGTCACCGGTATTCATGATATTATTTTTATCAGATGATATCATATGCAGGCGAGTATCGTTTGCAGTGTTTTTCGTAGCGGTGCTGACCGACTGGTACGACGGCTGGCATGCGAGGAAATACAAGTCTGTAACGAATTTCGGGATATTCATAGATCCTCTGGCGGATAAGATTCTCACGTCATTCGCGTTCGGACTATTTACAGTAATGGGATTCATGCCCGTTTGGATGCTAGTCATAATCGTTTTGAGGGATATCGTCGTGACAGTGATACGTTCATACGACGAATACAGGGGAATGACAATGAAAACTTCGTTCATCGCAAAGACTAAGACGTTCCTGCAGATGACATACATATTCTTCATTCTAATGCTTTTCTTCATACTTACATACGAGATAGATTCCGCAACGAGAGCGGGAATTAACGATTTCATATTTTCCTCGGCGATAAATTACTTTCTTCTTCTTGCGGTTACGTTAATCACTTTATATACAGGGATTGACTATCTTGTTAGGAAGCAATACCTAAAAAAAGATGAGATTAATTAAGAAGAAGAAAATAGTAAACGAAGACATCAGGATAGATTTTTTCACCGTATTCATTTCAAGCGCCTGCTACACGGGATACGCGTCCGCTGCTAGCGGCACTTTCGGAAGCATCTTCGGGCTGTTATTCGTATTAATACCCGGGTTTTACAATCCCGTGGTTCTCGGAACACTAATTTTGATTTTCTTTTTTGCGGGAATAGTAACCTCGGAAAGAATGATGCAGCGTTACGGGGACGACCCGTCCGTAGTAGTGCTTGACGAGGTAGTTGGAATGTGGACGACACTGCTCGTGATGAGCGTGTTCGGAATTGAGATTTCTTTCGCCTCCGCCGTGTTGTCGTTCGCGTCTTTCAGGTTATTCGACATATTCAAAATATTTCCCGCAGGGTTTTTCGACAGAATGAAGAGCGGATTCGGAATAATGGCGGATGACGTTGTGGCGGGAATTTACGGCGGGCTGCTGACATTTCTATTAATGAAACTTTATTTTTTATTTTTCTGATGATAAATGCGAAGGTAATATCGATAGGAGATGAACTTCTCATAGGACAGGTGGTGAATACAAACTCCTCGTACATAAACGCGAAGTTGTATTCGAACGGGTTCAATCCCGAAAGAGTAATAACCATAGGGGATAACGAGAAGGATTTGCTTGCCGAACTTGATGATTCGATGAAGAATTTCAGAATAACGATTATAACCGGCGGGCTTGGTCCTACACACGACGACATAACAAAGCCGATACTAGTGAAATACTTTAACGATGAACTGATTTTGCGTGAGGATATTCTGGAATTCGTCAGGAATTTTTTTGCTAAAAGAAATCTACCGATGCCGGAGACAAACGTCGGGCAGGCGATGGTGCCGTCGAAGTCGAAAGTAATCTGGAATCATAACGGAACCGCGCCGGGAATATGGATTGAAAGTGATGACAGGGTTTTCATCGCAATGCCGGGTGTTCCGTTTGAGATGAAGGCAATGATAGAGAACGACATAATCGGGATGCTGAAGGAAAAGTTCGCTTCGGAACTCGACTATGTATTGAAGAGCAAAACGATTCTAACGACGGGAATCGGAGAATCTCTTCTTTTCGAGAAAATCGGGGACATAGAGAGCATAATAGGAAAACATAAGATGGCATTCCTGCCATCACCGCTCGGAGTCAGGCTGAGGATAGACGTGACGGGCAAGAGTGAGAACGAAGCGGATGGAATAATCGCGGGCATTGAAGAAAAATTAAGGAACAAAATCGGAGAGTTTATATTCGGTGTGAACGATGAACTCCTCGAGGAGGCCGTTGGGGCTTTGTTAAGGAAGAAGGGAATGACTCTTGCAACGGCGGAATCGTGTACGGGCGGTCTTCTTTCAGGAAGAATAACCGATATTGCCGGAAGTTCGGATTATTATGCGGGAGGGGTATGCGCATATTCAAATGAAGTGAAGTCGGGATTTCTGGGAGTCAGGGAAAAAACCCTCGAAGAACACGGAGCCGTAAGCGAAGAGACCGCGAAAGAAATGGCGGAAAGAATAAGGAAGAAATTCGGAACTAGCGCGGGGATTTCGGTAACAGGAATAGCAGGACCCGGAGGGGGCACCGGGTCAAAGCCGGTCGGGCTTACATATATCGGATACAGCGATGAAAACAAGTGTTACGCGCTGAAGTTCAATTTCGGCGATAACAGAGAAAGGAACAGAATACGTGCTGTTCAGGCCTGTCTAAATTTATTAAGGAAAGAACTTATCAGTTCATACTAGTCTCAGAAAAATTTAATCATCCAAACCATTCTCTGAATGTTTCAAAGAGAAGATAACCGTTGAAAAGCATAATCAATATCGAAATTGAGTATGAAGTAACCACCAGCCATTTCCTGTTCGCGAAACCTCCCATCAGTTTTCTGCTGTTCGTGAAAGTAACGAGCGGAAAAACAGCAAAACTTAACTGAAGAGAAAGTATAACCTGACTGAGAATAAGAAGTTTGGCGGTGCCGTTCTCTCCGAAGAGTATAGTAACGAAGAAAGCCGGAACAATCGCAATCATTCTTGTTATAAGCCTGCGGAGCCAGGGTTTGAGCCTCAGGTTGAGAAATCCCTCCATGATTATCTGTCCCGCCATAGTGCCCGTCAGGGTTGAGTTCTGCCCGGAAGCGAGAAGTGCTACGGCAAAGACCGTGCTTGCAAGCGACGCGCCGAGCAAAGGCGAAAGAAGTTTATACGCGTCGGTGATATCGGCGATTTCATTATAGCCCGACCTGTGAAACACGGAAGCCGACACAATCAGTATAGCGGCATTTATAAAGAAAGCGAGAAACAGCGCAGTGTTGGAATCGATAGTTGAGAACTTCACCGCTTCTTTCTTTTCTTTTTCGGAAGAACCGATTTTTCTTGTCTGAACGATGCTCGAATGAAGATAGAGATTATGCGGCATAACAGTCGCGCCGAGTATTCCAATCGCGATATACAGCATTTCCGGGTTAGAGATTATTTCAGGCGCAGGTATAAGGCCCGACAGTATACCCGAAATTTCCGGACGCGAAAGAAATATTTCAAATCCGAAACAAAAGAGAATTACGACAATCAGTGAAGCGACGATTGACTCGATATACCTGAATCCCTTGTGCTGGAAGAACAGTATAAGCAGAACGTCAAGGCTCGTTATGATGACGCCGGCAGCGAGGGGAATGCCGAAAAGGAGGTTCAGGGCTATCGCGGAGCCGATTACCTCCGCGAGGTCGCAGGCGGCAATTGCTATTTCCGCGAGAATCCACAAAACGAATGAAACGGGTTTCGAATAGTTATCCCTGCAGGACTGCGCGAGATCTCTTCCGGTAACGATGCCAAGTTTCAGAGATAGATGCTGGAGTATCATCGCGAATATATTGGAAATGAAAATTACCGATAAGAGCATATAACCGAATTTAGAACCGCCGGCAAGGTCCGTAGCCCAGTTCCCCGGATCCATATATCCGACAGCGACAAGAGCGCCGGGACCTGAAAAGGCGAAAAGTTTTTTTAAGAATCCCGCTGTTGCAGGAATACTAACAGAGGAATGGACTTCCGACAGAGACTTAGTCAGATCTTCCTTCCTCCTTCCAGAAAATTCAAACATGTTGTTTTATTTTTATTGATGAAACACTTAGAAAAATACGGAGCGAAACCGGAGAGCGCGTTACTTCGCGGTTACGCGAATGCTGTCCGAAATAGTTTTGCTCAGCAGATATTTTTTCCTCCCAATGCTGATTATTACAGATTTATCAACCTCAAGCATATCGCTTATCTTAAAACCGGAGCCGATTTTAATACCTATACCTTTCAGATATTTAAGTATCTCCCTGGATTTGTCGTCGACCGACGAGACAACATAATATCTTCCAATGACCGCATCAGATAGAACCAGAGATTTAGCGTTCGGAATCCTTCCTTTACCGTCGGGTATGGGATGACCGTGCGGGTCGAACTTCGGGAAGTCAAGTACGCTCTCGAGCCTGTCGATAAATTTATCGCTGACGAAATGTTCGAGAGTTTCCGCTTCCTGATGAATTTCATCCCATTCGAAATTAAGAACTTTCAGCAGGAAATATTCGAGGAGCCTGTGCTTGCGAATAAGCGAAATGGCAATTTTCTCGCCTTCGCCTGTCAGCAAGAATCCGTGATAAGGCTTATTTCTCAGGTAACCCGCGGCAGTAAGTTTTTTCACCATTTCGCTTACTGACGGCATCGATATATCCATTTTATGGGCAAGCACAGCAGTCCCGACACGGCGTTTGGAATCCTGCAGTGTATAAATATGTTTAATGTAATCCTCAATCGATGTTTTCATAATA
>DATMXZ010000201.1:0-7051 GCA_035561235.1 Ignavibacteria bacterium | reverse complement strand
ATGTTGATGCATTGCCATGTTGATGAAAATAACGGACAACATCGTGAAGATGTACGCCTGCAACAGGGCTACGAATAACTCAAGAAAATAAATGAACAGCGCGAAAGGCACTGCTATAGCGACGCCCGCCCAGTTCATAATGAAAATCAGACCGAGAAGCGACATAATAATAATCGAGCCAGCGGTTATGTTCGCGAACAACCTCATAAGCAGCGCGAAGGGTTTCGTGAACAGGCCGATGAATTCGACTATAATCATAATCGGCAGAACGAACGCGGGTATTCCGTGCGGGACAAGCCCCTTGAAATAACCGAGCACGCCGTTTTTCTTCATTCCGTTAATCTGTATCATCGCGAACGAGACGAGAGCGAGCCCCGTTGTCACGCTAATGTTTTTAGTCGGCTGAGCCATAAAGGGAATCAGTCCGATTATGTTCGCGAAAAGGATGAAGAAGAACAGAGTCAGGAAGAACGGGAGGAGTCGCAGTCCCTCCTTTCCCATATTGGGTAATACAATTTCGTCGCGGATGAAAACGATAACGGGTTCGATGAAATTACCGACTCCGCGCGGCACGGGATTCTTAGTATTGATAACAGCCGCTCTCCGCAGAACGAAAAGAAGAATAATCGAAGAGAGGAACATCATAAAAAGGCTTTTCGTAACGGAAAAGTCGAATGTTATACCTCCGATAGTTACTTTAGGAATTTTCGGGAGATGGAGTTTCCCGAGAAAATAAAAATCGACATAGTCGTGGTCGACGACTTTCTCAATAATATCGAGTTTATTTTCGCCGTCGTGTTGTTTATCAGGCTCTTCGGCAAGCGCTTTAAATGAAAATAGCGCCGTGAAAAGCGTTATGATAAGAAAACTGTATAAAAATCTGTATCTAACTTTCAATCCGTTTATGTATATTTATTCTTTTTACCAGTACAAATGTTTCTATCGCGAGAAACAAAAAATAATAAGAGAATAGTGCAAATATAAATGATATTTTGCTTAATTTAAATGCTAAAAGCCCGACAATCACGGCAATCAGCACCAGAAAAAGCCTTGCAGTCATACTTCCAAGCGCGACAATAAAGAACCGTTTTTGTCCGCTGTTTATGGAATTCAGTATCAGTTTCAGACCGATAACGGAGTTCAGAACACAGATTAAACCCGCGGTTAAAAAACTGATAAAATCTATTCCCGTTTCATTTTGAAAAATTAGTATAACGGCAGATGATACAATAAAAATCGTTACAGTAAGGATAACAAAATTCCTGAAATAAAAATCCCTATTTTCCATCTTTTTCTTTATTTTTTCTGTCGAGTTCTTTTGTCACGGCGATAAGTTTCAAAATCACGCCTGCGAAACCGAGAAGCGTAAAAACGAGCGTAAATATGAATTTGGAGCCGAACTTTCCGTCGAGCCAGATGCCGATGAACAGAAACACGATAATCGTCGCCGCAAGTTGAATTCCCAAACCCGAATACTGAACGAATGACGGATTAATATTAACCACGGGTTTGAAGAAAAAATCTTTCAGTTTGCTTCGTTTATTATTTGTCTTTTCCGATTCCATTTTCGCAGAACAATTTACACAATTCATACCGGCTATTCAATTCAAAGGAATTTCGGAATTGCTCGTGTATAAACCGAAGTCCTAATGTTCTTGACAATTATTAATACTATTCATAAATTTTATTAACAAAACATTCCCCTATGAAAAAGATAAACGTAATTTTCGTTGTTTTTTTTCTTTCTTACGCATCAATAAACGCGCAGTGGATAAAAGATTCCATACCGACAACAGACTGGTTTTATGACATACATTACGCGGGAAGCAATACACTATATGTATCCGGCAGTTACGGAAGAATATACAAATCAACAAACAGAGGTCAGAACTGGAGCGTTCAGCAGACATCCACACAGCGCGAGGTCGGCGCGGTTTACTTCATTAATCAAAGCACGGGGTTTGCCATAACCGGTGATTATTATTCACCGTACGGCGGGGAGATTTTTAAAACGACAAACGGCGGTCTGAACTGGGTCAATAAGTTTACAAGCGGCATAATTTGCTTCAGGCACGCGTTACACTTCATCGATGCAAACACAGGATACGCCGGAGGATGGTCATTATTAAGCGACTCGGCAATTTTCAAAACATCGGACGGAGGCGAGACCTGGCATCCTGTAATCGTAAGCGGATTATTCGGGGTTGATAAATTTAGTTTCATAAATTCATATACGGGATGGGCAGCGGGTTACGGTTACAATAAAGAATTTGTCGTAAAAACTACTGACGGCGGCTCAAACTGGTTTATGGTATATACCGATCCTGTACATACGGATTATTTTTATTCACTTCAATTTCTGAATGCAAATACAGGCTGGGTAATAGGCTTGAAGTCAGCAGGACCGAGTCTAATAATAAAAACAACGGACGGAGGCGTAACCTGGACTCACCAGTATCATAACCATACCACTAACTGGGAATTGTACGACATACACATGATAAATGAAAATACGGGCTGGATAGTAGGCGACGTAGGTGTTATAGTCAAAACGACAAATGGGGGCGCAAACTGGAGAGCGCAAATTAATCCTTCGTTCGGATTAGCGATGTTCGCCGTTTATTTCAGCGGGGTTGATACGGGTCTGGCGGTCGGAATGATGGGAAGGATTATAAAAACGGTTAATGGCGGCGGTCCGGTTTCGGTTTCAAACGTTTCCACCGAAGTCCCTGCTTCATTCACGCTATATCAGAATTATCCAAATCCGTTCAATCCGGAAACGAGAATAAGATATTCGCTGCCGCGTTCATCGTTCGTGAATTTGGTCGTGTACGACGCTCTGGGCAGAGTAGTTCAGACTTTATTAAACAATGAAAATCAGGCGGCAGGAACGTACGAAGCGGTGTTTGACGCCTCACGTATTCCCAGCGGCGTGTATTATTACAGGCTGACGGCGGAGGGGTTCAGTGAGACGAGAAAGATGGTGGTTATAAAATAAAATTTGCCTGATGAGTTAATACCGTAGGAGAAAAGATTTTTAATCATAAAATACATTATGAAAAGAATCTATTTAATATTAGCAGTATTTGTTTTAATTAGTACAAATTTGTCATCACAAACTGCCTGGTTCGAGCAACAGACCGGTTATGGATTAAACAAAACCATTAGATGTGCTCACTTCTTCAATTCTCAAACCGGAATTATCGGCGGCGGTTCCGGAACTTTAGCGAGAACAACAAATGGAGGAGAAAACTGGATACAAATTTCAACAAACGTAAATAATCATTTCACATCTATAAGTTTTATTAATAATAATACAGGATGGATTTCAGGCGGGTTTTATGATTATACAAATACAATTGAATTGCTCAGAAAAACAACTGACGGAGGATTGACCTGGGATTCATTATATTTTGAACCGACTGATAGAATAAATGACATCAAATTTATTAATGATAATACAGGTTATATGGCAGGCAAATATATAAAGAAAACTACAAACGGCGGTTTAAATTGGTACGTTATTGATGATTATATGAGCATTTTCACGAATTATCATTTATTTTTTCTACATTCAATGACCGGCTGGGTAACAAAGATGTATGCTGCTCCCCAGGCAAACACATTCATCGCTAAATTGGTGAAGACAACAAACGGCGGTC
Organism: Ignavibacteria bacterium; assembly: GCA_035561235.1. GTDB lineage: Bacteria > Bacteroidota > Ignavibacteria > Tepidaquicellales > Tepidaquicellaceae > CAIKZJ01. The sequence continues at coordinate 3,389 of DATMXZ010000201.1, read as the reverse complement.
AGGACTGGATTACTCAGATATGTGATTCGAATTCAGTTAACAATTCTATAGAAGGGATATATTTTATAAATGATAATACGGGATTTATAAGTTTAGTTCATTTTGGCATTAAGAAAACGACCGACGGGGGTCAAAGTTGGGTAAACGTATTCAATTCACAATCTTGTTACGATATTAAATTTATAAATGATAATACGGGATGGGTTGGTTCTTATTCAGACATTTTAAGAACAACCAATGGCGGTTTAAATTGGATTAAAAACTCGGTATCCCAGAATTGTGTCTTTCTGACTATAAACTTTATCAATGATTTAACCGGCTGGGCCGGCGGCGGGACAGGAAATTTCCCGAAATTATTTAAGACGACAAATGGCGGCTCTGTGTTTATAAATAATATTTCAGCGGAAGTACCGGCAAAATATTCATTACATCAAAACTATCCGAACCCGTTTAATCCGGCAACAAACATTAAGTTCAGCATCATCAAATCAGCCGATGTAAAACTAATCGTTTATAATATACAGGGTCGCGAAGTTCAAAAACTCGTAAACGAGACACTCAAGCCCGGCACGTACGAAACCTGGTTCGACGGCTCGAAGCTAAACAGCGGAGTATATTTCTATAAACTTATCGTAGACGATTTTTCAGAAACAAAAAGAATGTTGATGATTAAATAGCGGCAGATATTTAATCAGAAATCCGCCATTTTTTTGGCGGATTGACGATAAAGTGACTTTACCGGAAGTTCCGGTGGTACTAAATATAACAGCGTTTCCGTGCTTTACATTTTAACATTTTATTGTTATATTTGAGCACTTAAACTTAGGAGGTTTTAATTATGAAAAAATCTATCCTTATTTTTGCATTTGGAGTATTCGTATATTGCACATTTCTCACTAATAATTGTAACGCACAGGGCTGGGCTAATATCGGCAGCGGTATGAATCAAACCGTAACTGCTTTAACGGTTTTTAACAACGAACTAATTGCAGGCGGATATTTTACAACTGCAGATGGAGTAAGTGCAAACCGGATAGCAAAATGGAATGGAACAAACTGGGTGCCGCTTGGAAGCGGTATGGATGGCGCTGTTCAGCAACTAGTGGTTTTTAATAATGAATTAATAGCGGGAGGACAGTTTCTGAACGCAGGAGGAGTGAGTGCAAAACACATTGCAAAATGGGACGGAACGAACTGGGCACCGCTTGGCTCAGGTATGGACAGTAGCGTTTATGTTCTTGGTGTATATAACGGCGAATTGATTGCCGGTGGAAACTTTATTACTGCGGGAGGAGTGAGCGCAAATAGAATGGCGAAATGGAATGGAACTTCCTGGTCGCCACTTAGAAGCGGTATTTCTTCGAGCCCTCCTTATAAGCCCGGTGTATACAGTCTCACGATTTTTAATAATGAATTAGTTGTATCAGGAGAATTTACGATTGCAGGAGGAGTACCCGTTAACCATATTGCGAAGTGGAACGGTGCAAACTGGTCGGCATTTACCACAGGAGTTGTTTTTCATATAAGTTGTATAGGGGTTTACAATAATGAATTTATTGGGAATAATGTTTTAGGGTATTACATGGCAAAATGGACAGGGACAAACTGGTCGCCTTTAGGATATGAAGTAACGGGTCATGTTAAGGATTTTACAACATATAACAATGAGTTGATTGCAGGCGGGGTTTTTTACTATTCAGGGATAGATACTTTAAGGAATATCGCAAAGTGGAACGGCACAATCTGGTCGTCGCTTGGAAGCGGATTATCAAGTGATGCTTATGGTTTGACTGTATACAATAATGATTTAATCGTAGGAGGAGCCTTTACAACTGCGGGAGGAGTAAGCGCAAATAAGATTGCAAAATGGAGACCAACTTTTCCTGTCTCGGGCTCTGTGCTGTATTCTGACAACAGCCAGCCCGCAACAAACGGTTATGTTAAGGCGGTTAAGCTTGAAAAGGCAACAGGCAATATTATTACTTTCGATTCTGCGCAGATACAAACAAACGGAACATATACTCTTGCACACGTTCCGCGTGACTCTGTTGTACTTGTAGTTTGTCCGAATACGCCCGGAACTAGCGACTGGGTGGTGTTATATTATCCATCAACAATTTACTGGCAGAATGCATCAACGCTTTATCCTGCTGCAAACATGACCGGTGTGAATATCGGTGTAACGAGGATAACATCCTCAACGAATTCAAATTCAGTGAACGGTAAAGTTATGGGACTTAACAATTCACAGCCTGTGAACATCAAAGATGCAGTGCTGTATGCAAAAAGCGGAAATACGTTTGTAAGATGCGGTATGTCGGATGCTGCGGGAGTTTATCATCTGTCGTCGTTACCCGCAGGAAGTTTAAAAATACTCGTCAATCGTTTCGGATATTCAGGCGATAGTACAAATGTAACCGTAACATCTGTGAGCAATACCGACTCAGTTAATTTCCATCTATACAGAACGATTGTTAATATAAAGCAGGTTGAAACTACGGTGCCAACTGAATACAGACTTTATCAGAACTATCCGAACCCGTTTAATCCGGAAACGAGGATTAGATATTCGCTGCCGCGTATATCGTTCGTGAATTTAGTCGTGTATGACGCTCTGGGCAGAGTTGTTCAGACTTTAGTAAACAATGAAAATCAAGCGCCGGGAACGTATGAAGCGGTGTTTGACGCCTCACGTATTCCCAGCGGCGTGTATTATTACAGGCTGACAGCGGAGGGATACAGCGAGACGAGAAAGATGGTGGTTGTCAAATAGCAATTAATAATTATTAATTAGCAATTAGTGATTTGATTTTTTCTCTTACGAGACCGGCGTATGCCACTGAAGATATCTGAATGTGGAAGTAGGAGAGTGTTTTCCTCCTTCTCAAACAGGAGCTCGCTTAGGCGATTCTTTGACTTGAGAAGGAGATGAATGGATAATGCATTCCCAAGCTGGAGCTTGGGAATGCGAAACATATTCTTATAGGAGTGAGAACAACTTACAGCATCAAAGGTGACGATTATGCCTATTTTGTCACGTCAACTATTGTAAACTGGATACCTGTATTCAGTTACAGCCAGTGCACCGAATTCCTTCTTGAAGCTTTAAATTACTCCAAATTAAGGAAAGGATTGAAAATTTATGCCTGGGTAATAATGCCGGAACATTTCCATATGATGTGCAAATCTGAAAATTTAGTTGATATTATCAGGTCTATTAAGTCTTATACTGCGAAAAGAATAATTTATTTCCTGGAACAATCGAACAACGAAGAACTATTAAATCAGTTCCGATTTTCCAAAAAGCAATACAAAGAGTCATCAAGATACCAGATCTGGCAGGAAGGATTTAAGCCGAAGGCTATTTTATCCGAAAACATATATTGGCA
>DATMXZ010000200.1:0-11218 GCA_035561235.1 Ignavibacteria bacterium | reverse complement strand
TGTTAATTTCTTTTTTATAATTTTAAAAGAAAGGTGCAAGTGATGAAAAAATTGTATTTACTGCTGATAATCATCCTATCAGGAATCTTTTTAAACCTTCAGGCCCAGCCATCACATTACAATTCCAGCGCTGACGGAACTCCGAATTCATTTCCGTTCAACATCGCGGGCGGAAAGATGGTGCAGGGCATAATTCCTCCGGGCACGCTGATAAATCCGACACCGGCTCCGGCGGGAAACATTACAAAGTATTACGTCCGTATCGCTTCGACCTATCCGTTAGGTCCCGCGACATATACGGATTTTAAAATTCTTTTTGCTCAATCAACGATGACGGTATTTTCGGGTTCATTTTACCCGGGAGCGATGGACACCGTTTATTCAAGAGCGAGCGTAACATTAACCGCGGCGGGAGGCTCCTGGCTTGAATTCGTGCTTGACCATCCGTTCGCGTACAATCCTGCTCAGAGTCTGATAGTTCAAATCGGTCATTGCGGGATAACGGGTACATACACGGGATTCAGTCTTGCGCAGACTGTCGTCACGGGATTCATGCGGAGGACATACAGCACGGCGGGATGTCCGTTCACATACGGCGGTTCGCAGGAAAGGGAAATCAACTGCGGCATTACTCTCGGAGCGGCGACAACACCGAACTACGCTTTGAAACTCGCAACACCCGGAGTGAACACGACGTACGTTCAGGTTCCATTCGTAGCAAGCATGGTCGGATTCGGGAACAACATTACGATTGAAGCGTGGGTAAAGCCCGGAGGAACGACGACCGCGGCGACAATTCTCAACAAGGGCGTTTCTTCATTCGACTATCAACTCGGCGTTAGCGCGTCAACGATGCTTCCATTCTTCAGAGCGGGCGGAACAATCGCGACCTGTCCTTTCCCGATACAGGCGGGTGTGTGGCAGCATCTCGCGGCGGTTTCGAACGGTTCGACAGTAACATTTTATCTTAACGGAGTCGCGGGAACGCCAGTAACGTCAGCCTGCGTGCTCGGCAGTTCGTCAAATGAAATGAGAATCGGAAGGGGCAACAACGACGCGGGTTCAGGCAATCTGGACGAAATCCGCGTGTGGAGCGTAGCGCGCACGGGTCCCGAAATTCTCTCGAACATGTGCAACAAGTGGGTGCCGAACAACACGGCGGGGCTGAAAGCCAAGTGGCATTTCGACAGCACTTATGTGGATTCAGTCAGCGGCTGGAACGGAACGGCGATGGGCACCGCGGGTTTTGACACGATGACATTCTGTCCGATAGCGACAAACATTTCGGGTAACGGAGCGGTTATTCCCGAAAAATATTCGCTGAGCCAGAACTATCCGAATCCGTTCAATCCAACGACTAACATCAAGTTCGCGATACCGAAGAACGGATACGTTGAAATAAAAATTTACGACATACTCGGCAAAGAAATTTCAACGCTTGTGAGCGATCCTTACATGGCGGGCGAATACATAGTCGGGTTCAACGCGTCGAAGTTGTCTTCGGGAGTATATTTCTACAGAATTGTAGTGAATGATTTCGTACAGACAAGAAAAATGATGGTTCTGAAATAGATGTGTTTTGAATAATTGTAAAACCCGGGAAATTTTTTCCCGGGTTTTCTTTTGCGCATAAATAAAATTATTCACTATGATATTTTATAATTATACCGCAAGGGAGGTTTCGATTATTGAATTTGATAATATTGAAGGATGTCTTAATTTTACCGTATGAAAAAACACATACTATTGATAGAGGATGACGAGTTATTAAGGGAGAACATTGCTTTAATTCTTGAGAGCGAGGGATACAGGATAACGTTTGCGGCAGACGGTACGAAAGCGGTGCGCGGGATAAAAAATAATAAGTTCGATATGATATTATGCGACATAATGATACCCGGACTCGACGGATACGGCGTGTTAAGGGCGATGAAAGAGATGAAGAAAAAACTTCCGCCGCCTTTCATATTTCTGACGGCGAAAACGGAGAGAACAGATATGCGAAAAGGGATGGAACTCGGAGCCGACGATTATCTTACAAAACCTTTTTCGCGGGAGGAAATTCTAAATTCAATCAACGCGCAGTTTTCAAAGAGAGAAACGCTTTTAAAAGAGCAGAAAGACGGAAAAGAACTTCTTGAGGAAATAAAGAGCAGGCTTCAGCCAAGGGCTGTAGCGGGTCCGGACGATACGCGGAGTTTGAAATACGAAGAGAATATATTCCTAGCGGACAGGGGCAAATCGGAATTCATCAAAATCAGCGGCATACTTTACCTTTCCGCCGCGAGGGATTATACGATAGTTTTCACTTCGGACAGCAGGTCTTTCGCGATACGAAAGCCATTGAAGGCGTGGGAATCAAGGCTTCCCGGCGAGTATTTTCTGCGGATACACCGCTCGACGATAATAAACACAGAATACATCGAAAAGGTCGAGAAGTGGTTTAATTACTCTCACAAATTATTTCTGAAAAACGTGAAGGACCCGTTCATAATTAGCCAGAGGTACAGCAGGAAACTCAGGAAGAAAATCACGAAACTGTAATAAAAAAATGCCATCTTTTGATGGCATTTTCTTAATACCGATTATGAAGGCATAACGGTATTCAATTAGGGTATTTTGGCTATGAAAAAACTTTTATTACAAATCGTTAAACCTTAATATCCCTTTAAAAAAAAATGGGCTGAGATATTTCCCCTATTATGGTCGAGAAGAACATATTCAAAGCAGTTTATACAGTAATGAATTCTCAGCCCGTGAGAAATGAATATTCAATACAAAATTATTTATCATTGTAAAGGAATCAAACAAAAATGCGACAGCCGAATAAAACAGGCGACGAGCGAATAATAAACGGGATAAGCGAAGCGGGTTGTTTTTTTTATGTTTTCGGTGAGCGTGTTAATATTGTGTGTTCGGAAGATTAAAAAACCGGTTACGAGGCCCGGGGTTAATCCGGGCGCCGTAACCGGCAAAATTGAAATTTCCTATAAGTTATTTTATCAGGGTCATTCTTTTCACATCTTTAAAACTGCCCGACTGTATCGAGCAGAAGTAAATTCCGCTCGAGAAATTCGCCGCGTCCCATTTAACCTGATAGGTACCCGCGTCAAGGCGCGTGTTCACGAGACTTGCGACTTCTTTTCCGCTGATGTCATATATTTTCAGCGTTACAATATTGCTTTCCTTTACGGAGAATTTAATCGTCGTTGCCGGATTGAACGGATTGGGATAATTATCGTAAAGCCTGTATTCTACAGGCATTTCATTTCCCGATACGGAAGACGGCGTACCTACGAGGAAAGAGAAAGCCGACGAAGGAGCCGTCGCGCCCGGAGGATTAATGCCGCTTCCGCCAGCGGGCAGGGTGGTTATTTTCGCAGTCGGAAGAGCGATATCCTGAACGGCGAAATAGTACTGAACCTGCGTGCCGAGTGAACTTCCGGGTATTGAGAAATAGAACGTGTCGCGGTTCATGCTTGTCTTCGTAACGCCCGTGTACGCGCTCCAACCGCTTCCTGAATTTTTTCTGTAATAAAGTCTGGGCGCTTCGCTCGAGCGGGTATATCTGATAATGCCGTTGTCTTTCATCACGGCTTTCATCGTAATCGCGGTAGTGACGAGCGTGCTTGTAAACGGCTGTGTATGCAAAATTGTCGGCGCCTGATTATCAAGTTTTCTCGCCGAATCAACGGACGTCTTCGCGTTTATGATTCCCCAGCCGATGCTGTTATTCGGCGAGTTATAGTTGCTCGCGAATTTTTTCAGAATGCCGATAACCTGCATATGAGTAAGATTACGGTTTGCCGAAAGCATCTGCGCGCAGACGCCTGCCGTAATCGGACAGGAGTAAGACGTTCCCGAGCCCGTCGAATAGGAACTTGTTGTTCCGGTAGTCGCGACATAGTTTCCGCTGCCCATAGCGTCAACGTCGGGTTTGATTCTCGGCGGCACGTCTGTTGTCGGACCGCTTGAACTGAACGAAGCGACAGTGCCTGACGAATTTACAGCGCCGACGGTTAAAATGCTGTCCGCGTCAGCGGGGCTGTTGAGCGTGTTCTGTGTAGAACTCTGTCCGTTGTTACCCGCCGAATTGCAGACGACAACGCCGTGTCTTTGAAGCCAGGTAGCGGCGATTGTCGATACGAGCGTGTGACCGTTCATATCCTGCCACGTCCAGTCGGGATAACCCGTATCGAACGCAAGGTAACCGAGAGAACTCGTAACCACGTCCGCTCCGAGACTGTCCGCCCAGTAAGCGGCGGCGACCCAGTTATCCATTTCGATTGGTCTTTCAAAGGAGTCAACTTCGGTTCTCGCGACGAGATAGATTGAACCGAAAGCGGGACCAATCATTTTTCCCGGCTTGTAACCGCCGACGAGGGAAAGCGTATTCGTGCCGTGAGAGGCGGTTGTTTTCCACGCAACGGTATCGTGCAACTGAAAATCGTACTGCTTGTAAATGTTCATCGGGTATGTCGTGAACACTTCGTGATTCCTGTTTCTCAGACCGTTATCGAAATTCGCGACCATAACGCCCTGACCGTAGATTCCTTCGTTATGAACAATGTTCACGTTAATCTGGGACATCTGCGTCAGACCCGTTCCGTAATTCAGTGAATCGACGAGCGGATAATCGGACTGCGGAACGACGGGAGAATTGTCATTCTCGACGGTTGTTTCATCGCAGTTGGGGTTGCGCATCATTTTTTCCACGAGGTCGATTTTTTTTACGAAGTCATAATTCGCGATATCGTAAATCTGTCCTTTAGTAACTTCCACGCTTACGGCATTCACGTATTTAAGCACGTGTCTGATTTTAAGAGTATGCGCCGCGACGTTATCAACATAACCGCCAAAGACAGGGATATCCTCGAACCCGACGAGTTTATCGGGAGGAAGAACTTTCGCGCGTCTTTCGAGGGAGCGCTGTGTAACGAGAGCGGTCTGGTTAAGCAGATATTTTTCCGCTTCAGGACCTTTGTCCTTGAAAAAAACATAAACCGTGTAGGTCGCATTATCGCTGCCTTTTAATGCATTCAGGAGACCGTCTCCGAATTTTTCGGATTTAGGTTTTGATGCCAGAAAGAGAGAAAGGATAATAATGCAGACAGCACAGAGGGAGAAGAACTTTTTCATGCAATTAGTAATAAATTAATATACTTTTTAGTGTAAATTATAATTTAACTATTAAAATGCAATAATAGTAAGCATAAAGGAAGAGTAAAAACAAGCGTTTTAAAAAAAAGAGACCGTTAAAGAGCAAACGGTCTCAATTAAATAACCGCCATAAGGTTATTTCAGAAGAATCATTTTCCCCGATTGAACAAAACTCCATTTGAAACCGCCGTGCGTCATTACTTCCATCCTGTAGAAATACACTCCGCTCGGGAATGAGGAAGCGTTCCAGGCGGCGGTGTATTTTCCCGCGCTCAGGTAACTGTTAACGAGAGATGTAACTTCCTTTCCGAGAAGGTTATATATTTTTATTCTCACGAGACCGCTTTCGGGCAGGTCGAATTTTATGTTCGTTACAGGATTAAACGGATTCGGATAATTTGGCGAGAGATAATATTTTTCAGGAACCGCGTTTCCATGTTGTATCACGCCGACGAATACTCTGTTAAGGTAAAAATTGACGGAGTCGATTATGCTTGTCGATGTAACCGTTACGTTTGTACTGTCTGCTTTGTATCCCAGACGCGTCGCGATAATCTTAAGACTGCCCGAGGGCAGCGAAGTAAGATGATACACTCCGTCGCCGTCCGAAACCGCGCATCTGACGAATGCATTTCCGTTCTTTGCGTATATATTGGCGTCTTTCAGGTTTCCGGGAAAGAACACACCCATACCCCGCACTTTTCCGTTAACCGAATTAGAGGCGGTTGTTTCGGAGATTCTTATTGCCAGAAGATTAATGTTTGTCAGGTTTTGCGTAGGATAAAGCGTTGTCGCATCTTCCCAGTAAATTGTAGAGGGATAATAACTCATGATATAATCGTGCGGAGGCGCGGCAACGGGATATAGTCCAATATCGACCGAATCTTGAGGAACGTGACCTAAAAAGTATGTGCCGTCCGTTTGAATATAGGTTGAGTCCAGAACAATAATGTTTCCCGTTGCTCTGTCGAGTTTAATCGCTTTTATCAATCCGGAAGTAACGGGCTGATTATTGTCCAGATATTTTACTGTTCCGGAAATCGTATGGTACACGAACGAAGAGTAGTAAAACTCACGCGCGAAATCGCTCAATTGTTTTAACTTCGTGACAGAATTTAGATTGCTTGTTCCTCTCGCTATTAACTGGCAGGCGACTATTTTCTGAGTATCCCCGGGGCTGATAGAAAAATTATCAGCACCTGTGCTCATAAGCATGCGTTGGTCCCAGAGCGGGGTAACGGGAAATATCGAACCTGTATCTGCCCCGCAGTTAGCAACATATCCTTTAAATTCCGTCCAACCCGTATTTGTTTCCGGATCGCCCGTATAACAGAAGAAAACAGGTGTCGGAGGATTTGTGAGCGGATTCATAAAATGAACGCCTGTTTTCTTAAATCCCTTAAGAAATAAGTATGCTTCCGAGGGAGTGTTCGGATCAAGTTCACAGACAGGAGCGCTGCAGCCGTTACAATATATTGGATGAAAAGATGTCATTTTAAGATCTAATGCAGGTGTAACCTCATAATTGGTACCCCCCTTCAACAAAATAAATCCCACTGCAGGCGGATTAGCCCCGTATGAAGGCGGATTGCCGTTACCATCCATATTATCCCCATTGTAGCAGAAGCCCAGTTGTCTTGAAGTATCGCAACCAACATAATCATCGGAAGCCTCACCGAGGTCAGGATCAGAAAACAAACCCATATATACCGAGTCCCATACTGACGAACCTTTATTTATTATTTCCCATTTAAGAAAGTGAAAGTCGTTATATCCTAATTTTTGATAACCCCATGCAGTAAAATGTGATTCCGCAAAAAGCGGAGCAGTACCGCCCGAGAACCCCTCGGTCGGAGTATGTGTAGACGGAAAGCCGTCCGTCATACAAACAAAAATTGTCTGAGACGCGTTTTTAACGCCGGGTGTATCTATTCCGGTTTCAAAAGTTCCGTTGTTATTAACGTCGACATACGGCGCGCCGAACGGAATCATTTTATACCAGTTCGTCCAGTCAGGATTCGATGGACCGTCTCCCCTGCTCACTTTGTACAATTTAAAATCGCTGTTTGTTACTGGCACTCCGTTGGAAATGTACCCGGGACAGTATTCTCCCACGTAAGACGCCGAAGCCAATCTTATCGCGCCGTTGACCTTCGCGGCAATAGTAAGCCCGCTCGTGAATATCACGAACCTGTTGCTGCCTTGAGGCCACATAAAACCGGGCGAATTGCTTGTTCTTATATCCTGATTAAATATACCGGATGAGACAATATGCGTTGAAATATTATTCGGGTTGAAAATAACGTATGTCTGAGTTATCTGAGCAGATACAATATTGCTGATTGCCAGGAAGAACGCTAAGGTTAATGCGAATAATGTTTTCATAAAATTTTATTTAATTTTATTATTGCTCTTGTATTCTTTAAGTGTTTTCGCTTTTTCCCACAAGGCATTGAAGACAGCCGCGTGGCTAACGGCGAAATTTTTATTTCTTATTATGACATCGGCTTCGTTATAGCGCGGCACGGATTTATCAATTATGTTCATAAACACGACTTCCCTGTCTATTATCGTATAGTTCGGAATCATATCAGAGGTAATGCGGAGTTTTTCTCCGTAACTTTCAAATTTCGAGAATATTCCGACGAGGTCGGCGGGACCAGCCTTGCTCCACTTGTCACCGCGTTTGATTTTCAGTCCGTCGTGAACCTCGTAAATTGATTTAATCACGCCGCCGTTTTTTATAAACTTAGCCGCCGTTTCATCGACGTAATCCGCGACGAAAAGTTCGAGGCGAATCATAAAGAGAATTTCCTTCTTAGCGTTCTTCAGCAGTTCGTAAAATTTTATTTCTCTCTGCTTGTTGTATCCTCTGATTAGTTCGATGTTTGAATTCGACGAGCTGTCCGTATTCGTGTTGTAGAGCGGTTTAAGAATTTTAAAAGTGTCGTTGAACGCTTTCGCCTTTTTTTCTTTTTCGCGTTCAAGGTTAAGTTGAATTTTCCCGAGTATCACTTCGGGCTCAATCATTTCGTATTTAAGGATTGAGTTGGTTTCTATTTCGTTGCAGTAACCCTTATCGACGAATGACTTGAGTATTGAATAAACGTCGGTGCGCGTAACGCGCGAGGATTTCGAAACCTCGGTAGCGGACATCAACCTGCCTTTTAGCAGCGCTAAAAAAATCTTTGATTCGTTTTCGGTGAATCCCAGCAGCCGCAGTTTTAATACAAGTTCATCCATAATTCATATTGTTGTAGTCTATTACCACTACAAATTATATATAATAAATTTTAAAGTCAATAGGAATTTATTAAAAACATCCGAAAACACCGGATGGGCATTAGGCTGTAATTTTTGAGGACTAAAGTCCTTTTTTTGTTTATCTTTCACCCCGCCTTAAAAGGCGGGGTTAGTAAAAGAGAGCGGAGAGACTCACGGATACATAGGGGGCTCTTGGATTATATTTCTAAGCCGTACCGAGAGTCCTCCAAAGAGCGGAGAGACTCACGGATACATTGAAAATGTGTAAACACCAACCGCTGTTTACAGCGGTTGGTGAACGATTAGCGTAATAAAGAGGTTAGCGTGTTTCCCGTATCAGACGGATAAATCGTGTGTATTATTTGTTGTTGTTATTCTGGTTTTCGTCCTGATTTTCGTTTTCGTTCTGTTTTGTTTTTTTGGATTTCTGGTAATACTTATCCGTGTTTCCGAAATTATAGGTCAGGTTGAGCATCAGCATTCTTGACTGCCATCTGTTATCTCTGACGCTTCTGAATCCGATGCCGTTGTTTTCGCCCGACCACTTTCTCGTATTGAACACGTCTTCGGCGCGGATATTCACGTTAAGTTTTTTCTTGAAGAGTTCCTTTGAAATGCCAACGTCAAAATTCTGCATCGGATCATTGAATCCCGTCGCGGTGAATTTTTTCCCGAAATAATTGTAATAAAGGTCGATGTTGAACAAATCCCCTACTAAAATCGACGAGCGTACATTGGCGCGCCAGGTGAAACCCTCCTCGCCCTGAAACTCATTCAGAACACTTCCCTCGAATTTAGTCTGATAAAGGCTGAGTGTTCCGTTAAGCGTAAGCCATTTAAGAGCCGAGGACCTTATCATTAAATCAGAGCCGTAGGATTCGGCTCCCGCGCCGTTCCTGTATGTAGTAACGGTTGTAACGGAATCCGCGAGCACGCTGTAAGTGGAAATCACGTCGTAGGATTTTCTGTAGAAAAGAGAAGCCGTAACCGACGCGATGTTTGAGAAAAAGTTATAACTCAGTTCAAACGAGTTTGTAAATTCCGGAAGGAGTTCGGGGTTGCCGTATGATACATACCTGTTGTTGTATTTGTTCACGAACGGATTCAGGCGCCATATGTTCGGACGGGTAATTCTTCTGCTGTAACTCAGTTGTATTTCGTTTGCAATTCCTAATTTCTGTGAAACGCTGGCGGTCGGAAAAAAATCGGTGTAATCTTTAGTGAAATTCCGTCCGTCGGTTACGAGTTCTCCGTACGTATGAGTGTTTTCGACGCGCAGACCGAGTTTAAACTTGAATCCCTTAATCCTGTGAGAGAAAGTTCCGTAAACGGCGTTTATTTTCTCATCGAGTTTAAACCTGTTTGTCAGGTCGGTGTTTCTTACAAAACCGTTTACGAAATAGTTCAGCGTGTCGTAAGTGTAATCATTATCGTTGAACCTGAATGTTCCCTTGTATCCTGTTTCAATTTTCGTATTTTCTCCGAACGGGTGGGTATAATCTGTCTGCGCCCTGAAGTTGCTGTTTTTATTTTCAGTGTTGCTTATCTGTCTCAACGGATTCGGGAGGGGCAGGACAAGAGAATCATAATATTGCTGGAATTCGTCTCCTTCATTCGCGTTATTGTCCCATCCGTAAGAAAATTCCGCGCTGAGTTCTTTGCCTTTATTATCGAACTTGCCGTTATAGTACAGGCTGGCGCTGCTGCTTCCGTAGTTTCCGTCGTATGACATTCCGTTCGTATAGAAAGAGGTCAGCGCGCCGAACTGATTATAGTTGCTGCTTTTTCCGTTAGAAGAGTTTGTAAAGTTGCTTCTGTTTAAGTATAAATCCATTCCGGTGGAATGTCCTTTAGAGATTTCATATTCGGCGCCGAGCGACAAATGCCCGAATTTGCTCTTACCGTTTCCGTCGGAATAAGAATCGAATACGGAGGCGGGATTTTCGTAAATAGTTTTCGACGTGCCGCTGTTTTCAAAATTGAAAGAGCCGCCGCCGCCGCTAGCGAAGAGGCTCCATTTATTTTTTTTGAAATTCAGTCCCGCGCCGATGTACCAACTGTCGAGATTGCTTCTAATGCCGGAGTACACGTAGCCGTTATAACCGAGTACATCGTCGGTTTTAGGCTGCATCACTATATTAATTATTCCCGTGACACCCTCAGATTCATATTTTGCGGACGGGTTAGTTATTATTTCGACATTCTTAATCGCATCGGCGGGAACCTGCTTGAGGCTGCCGAATTTCATCGGTTTATTGTCGATAAGAATCAGAACGTTCGAACTGCCGCGCAGAGTGACATTATCGTTAGCGTCAACATCCACCATTGGGACTTTTCTAAGCACGTCGAGGGCTGTTCCGCCTTTCGTGGAAGTAAGTTTTTCGGCGTCAAATATTTTTTTCTCGTCCTCGAACCTGATGTCAGGAGTTTCGCTTTCAACTTTTATTTCTTCCGTCACGTATCCGTCCGGACTTAGTTTGAGCGTATCGAATGATACTGAATTTTTATTATCGCTGAATTCTATTTTTCTTTTAGCAAGCCGGTATCCGGAAAACGAAAATATTATTTCGTATTTTCCAAGAGCAAGCCCTTCTATTTTAAAAGAACCCAGATCGTCAGTTAGTGTACCTTTTGCAAACGAAGAGTCGATACTGTTTATAATTCGTACGGAAACGTCTTTCAAAGCACTTCCGTCTTTAGAGTCTACAACTTTTCCAACGACCGAACATTGCGGATAAAGATTCGAGTACAAACAAAAAATAAGAAGAAAAACCGATAGAATACGGAATAGTAG
>DATMXZ010000199.1:0-8585 GCA_035561235.1 Ignavibacteria bacterium | reverse complement strand
GCATTTTACAAACTTTTTAGTTGTGATTATTTTTCTCGCCGCAGTGAGCGGAACATTCTCTCAGGAAAAGTATTTTTTGAGCAGTAACATTGATTTTTCCGTGAACCCCGCCGATGATTTCTTTCAGTACGCTAACGGCTCTTTCATTAAAGCCAATCCGATTCCTCCTTACGAGCACACTTACGGAATATTCAACCTCGTTGAGGACAGCGTTTACGTTTATCTTTACAATATTTGCCTTGACGCGCAAAAAGATGTTATTGCCGCAAAGGGCAGCAACACTCAGAAAATCGGAGATTTCTTCTTCAGCGGTATGGACGAGAATTCCATAAACGATATGGGAGTTATGCCGGTTGAAGAGTACTTAAAAAAAATTGACGGGGTAAAAAGTTTTTCCGAGGCGGTCGCGCTGGCGGTAACATTCAAGCAATACGGATTTGGACCGTTCTTTTCACTCTACGTGTCGCAGGATTTGATGAACAGCGACAAGAACGTCGTAACGCTCTATCAGGGCGGCATAGGGCTTCCCGACAGGGATTATTTCTTCAATACTGACGGCAGGACAGCGAACATAAGAAAAGAGTACAAGAAACACATCGAAAAATCGATGTCGCTTCTTGACCGGAAAGCGAACAACGAAAAAATCTCTCTTGCCGTGTTTGAAATTGAAACGGATCTCGCCAAAATCTCACGAAAAATCGAAGACCTCCGCGATGATTACGCGAATTACAACAGAATGACAATTGCGGAACTAAACAAGCGGACGCCGTCGCTTGACTGGAACGCTATGCTCGGTTACCTTGGGATAAAGAATCAGGAATACGTCATTGTAGGACAGCCTGAGTTTTTTGCAGGTCTTGAGAAGTTGTCTTCGAAATACACTCTCGACGACTGGAAATCTTATCTGAGGTGGCACCTCATTAGAAATCTATCCGAATACCTTCCGAAAGAATTCGACGATGAGCATTTCAGGTTTTACGGCACGATTCTGAACGGCACGACCGAGCAGAAACCCCGCTGGAAAAGGGTTCTCGACAATACAAACGACATGCTCGGCGAGATTCTCGGAATGGAATACGTAAGGCTTTACTTCCCTCCCGAAGATAAGGAAAGGACGAAATACATCGTTGACCTGATGGCAAAGTCTTTCGGTGAAAGAATCAAGAAACTCGACTGGATGAGCGAAGAAACGAAGGAAAAAGCGCTCGTGAAACTCGGAACTATGGTAAAGAAAATCGGTTATCCCGATAAGTGGAAAGATTATTCCACGCTCGAGATTGTCCGCGATTCATACCTGAAGAATATTCTGAACGCATCAAAATGGCATTACGATGATATGGTTTCAAAACTTTACAAACCCGTTGACAGAACCGAATGGGATATGACCCCGCAGACTTACAATGCTTATTACAATCCATCGAACAACGAGATTGTTCTTCCTGCGGCAATACTCACGATTCCCGGGAAGAAAATGAGCGAAGTTGACGACGCGTTTCTTTTCGGATTTATCGGAGCGAGCACCGTAGGGCACGAAATGACTCACGGATTTGACGATCAAGGAAGATTGTACGATGAAAAAGGAAATCTTCAGGGCTGGTGGACGGCTTCGGACTCGGCTAAGTTCGTCGAAAAGTCGAAACTGATGGTTGAGCAGTATAATAACTACGTCGTGCTTGACAGCATGCGAATCAACGGCAAAGCAACCCTCGGAGAAAACATTGCCGACCTCGGCGGGCTTGTTATCGGCTATGAAGCGATGAAGATGACGAAGGACGGACAGGAGAATAAGGAAATAGGCGGATTCAACGCCGACCAGAGATATTTTCTCGGTTACGCTTTCTCGTGGGCGGTTTACTACAGACCCGAAATGCTTGCAAAACGAGTGATGACGGACGTTCACTCCCCCGCTTTCCTGCGCGTGAACGGACCGTACTCGAACATTAATGAATTCTACAAGGCATTCGGAGTTTCTGAAGGCAATAAAATGTTTCGCCCGGAGAACATTAGAGTTTCAATCTGGTAAATTATCGAGCGGAGAGTCTGCGGCTCTCCGCTTTTCTACTTTTTTATCAATATTTTTTCATACCGCAAATATTTATCTTTGTTCATAATCCAAAAATAAAACTTCAATTATATGTCACGAATAATAAAAGCACCAACCGGAACAAAAATGACCTGCAAGAACTGGCAGGCTGAAGCCGCGATGAGAATGCTTATGAATAATCTCGACCCTGACGTGGCGGAAAATCCGGCCGAACTGATAATTTACGGAGGAAGCGGTAAGGCGGCGAGAAACTGGGATTGCTACGACGCGATTGTCGAAACGCTGAAGACTCTTGAGGAAGACGAAACTATGCTCGTTCAATCCGGCAAACCTGTAGCAGTATTCAAAACGCACAATAACGCGCCGCGCGTAATAATCGCGAATTCGCATATCGTTCCGAAATGGGCGACGTGGGATGAATTCAGGCGTCTTGAAGGGCTCGGACTCACGATGTACGGTCAGATGACCGCGGGTTCGTGGATTTACATCGGTACGCAGGGAATACTTCAAGGCACGTACGAAACGTTCGCGGCATGCGCGTCAAAGCATTTCGGCTCGACACTTAAAGGAAAATTTGTCCTCACCTGCGGTATAGGAGGAATGGGCGGAGCGCAGCCGTTAGCCGCTACGCTTAACGGCGCGGCGTTTCTCGGCATCGACGTTGACCCCGCGAGAATACAAAAGAGAATTGATACGGGTTACTGCGATGTGATAACATTCGACCTCGATGAAGCCTTGAAACTGGTTCTCGAGGCAAAAGAGAAAGGCATCGCAAAATCAATAGGACTCGTTGGAAACGCCGGAGAGGTTCTTCCGGAAATCTTCAGGAGAGGAATCATTCCTGACGTACTTACGGACCAGACATCCGCGCACGACATGCTTAACGGTTACGTGCCTATGGGAATGAAATTTGAAGAGGCGGTTAAATTGAGAAAAACCGACCCCGCAAAATATCAGGAACTCGCGAAAAAAACCGCCGTTGTTCATTGCAAGACTATGTGGGAGTTCATGAAAAGAGGCGCGATAACATTCGATTACGGCAACAACCTTAGAGGCGAAGCGCTCGCGAACGGTTTCAAAAACGCTTTCGACATTCCCGGCTTCGTTCCCGAATACATCAGACCGCTTTTCTGCGAAGGAAAAGGACCGTTCAGATGGGCTGCTCTTTCAGGTGAACCGAACGACATCTACACGACTGATGACGCTATTATGGAGGCGTTCCCTGACAACAAACTTCTTCACAACTGGCTCAAAGCCGCAAAGGAAAAAGTGCATTTTCAGGGATTGCCCGCGAGAATATGCTGGCTTGGTTACGGCGACAGGATGAAGGCGGGAAAGATTTTTAATGAACTTGTAAGAACGGGAAAGGTAAAAGCCCCGATTGTAATTGGACGCGACCATCTCGACTGCGGCAGCGTCGCATCGCCTAACCGCGAGACCGAGAAAATGAAAGACGGTTCGGACGCGATAGCAGACTGGCCTATTCTAAATTTCGCGCTTCATAACATTGGCGGCGCCAGCTGGGTCTCTTTGCATCACGGCGGCGGCGTTGGAATCGGATATTCAATACATTCAGGAATGGTTATCGTCGCGGACGGAACGAAAGAAGCCGAAGCGCGGCTTGAAAGATGTCTTACATACGACCCCGCGATGGGAATTGTGAGACATTCCGACGCGGGATACGAACTCGCTCTCGAAGAGAGAAAGAAGTTCGGAATCAGAATGCCGATGGTGAAGTAGGAAAACGGAGGAGTCTCAATTAAATATATACTTTGCAAATGCCTTGCATCGCTGGGAATTGAGCAGACAATATTTGGTCAGATCAATTATAAACAATCTGGCTTCAGTCTAACATTTTTCAAAATTTAACTTTAATCTACCATCCTTAAATATATCCCCTGCTTTAAGGCGGGGGCAATTGAGTACTTTTATATTTATAATATGGTAAAATTGTTTTAATTTGATTCTGCATGATTGATAATATTGGCGACATAAGAGACAGGATACTTGAGTTCTTCTGCAAGGACGGATTGCTTGCCGCACAATACGGGAATTATGAATTCAGGGAATCTCAGGTGAAGATGGCAAACGCGGTACTGGATTCACTTGAGGGAAAAAGTCACCTGTTTGTCGAGGCTCCGACTGGCATAGGAAAGAGTTTCGCGTATCTCGTCCCCGCGATTTATTACGCCAAGAAGCACGGAAAGAAAGCGGTTATTTCCACTCACACGATAAATCTTCAGGAGCAGATAATCGGCAAGGATATCCCTCTTCTGAAAAAAATTCTTCCCTTTGAATTCGAAGCGAATCTGCTGAAAGGAAAAACCAATTATATCTGTCCGAAACGCCTGCGCAGGGCTCACGATAATTCCCGCACGCTCTTTGAAAACGACCAGAAAACCGTTCTCGATAAACTCGTAAAGTGGAGCAAGGAGACGAAGGACGGAACGATTTCCGATATCGATTTTCCGGTGGATGCGGACTTATGGCAGTCCGTGTGCGCTGAAGTAAACATTTGTTCCGCCAAAACCTGCGGCAGCATTGAGGAAACCGAATGCTTCTACCGAAAGGCAAAGGAAAAAATATATTCGTCTGACATTGTTATACTGAACCATTATTTGTTCTTTAGTCTTTTCAATTTCGCGTCAAAAGACAAAAGAGAAGGTTATCTTTTCCCGAACGATTTCCTTATTTTCGACGAAGGACATACATTGGAAGACGCGGCGGCGGAGCAAATGGCGCCCGGCGTATCACGGGAAATGATAAGATTCCATCTGCTCAGGCTGTATAACGACAGGAGAAAAAAGGGCTTCCTTACTACGCTTCCCGCACTCCACGTTCTTCCCATCGTGCAGAATCTTCTTGATATCAATCAGGCATTCTTTTATGAAATAAGGAGGAAGTACTTTAAGCGCGCGGGGGATAAATACGACTCGCTGACGGTAAGAATCCGACAGGAACTCGAAGTAAAGAATCACCTGAATGACGAACTCAACAATCTCGTTAAAAACCTCGGCGACCTGAAAGGTTTCGCGAAGTCGGAACTCGAAGAGAACGAAATAAACGATTTCATGATTAAGTTCGCGATGTTCAATAAAATCATAAACGATTTCATTCGTCTTGACAATCCCGAATTCGTTTACTGGATCGAACTCGGTAATAATTCTCTCGAATCAAATGTCAAACTGTGCGCCTCGCCTCCGGATATTTCTGATTACATGAGGGAGAATATTTTCAGGGAGAATAGTACGTGCATTATGACAAGCGCCACGTTGTCGATAGACGGTAATTTTGATTATTACAGGAACAGGCTCGGAGCAGAATCCGCCGAATCAATCAAACTTCCCACGCAGTTTGACTTTTTCCGTCAGGTCAACCTCTATATTCCGAACGACAGGAGCCTGATTCCGAAAACGGACAATAATCCGTTGTACACGAAGTCGCTCGAGAAATGGATAACTTACTTCCTGAATCTCACGGGCGGCAAGGCGCTCGTCCTGTTCACGAATTCATATCTTATGAGAACAATCGGAAGCCGTCTCCGCGATAATGCGGAAATCAACAGGCTTGATATTCTCGTGCAGGGTGAAGGCGAATCCCGCAGAAATCTTCTTGAGAAATTCAAACACGACATAAATTCCGTTCTTCTGGGACTTGACAGTTTCTGGCTCGGTGTCGACGCGCCCGGAGAAACACTCAGCAATCTGATTATTACGCGTCTTCCGTTCGTAGTACCTGACCATCCGTTGGTTCAGGCGAGGCTCGAACTTATCGAGGCGAAGGGCGGAAACAGTTTCGCCGATTATTCACTTCCCGAAGCGATACTGAAATTCAGGCAGGGAGTCGGTCGATTGATCAGAAATAATACAGACGAAGGAATAATAGCCGTGCTGGACAACAGAATCCTCTCCAAGCCGTATGGCAGGCATTTTCTAAATTCAATCGACGAATGCCCCGTAACGATTCTCTGACTTCATTTACTTCATTTAATCTGTGCTGCTTAATGATTATCTTTAAAAATGGAAAACGAAAATAACTCAAAAGAAGAAAAGAAATATCCCGTTAACGAAAAAGTCAATGAGCCCGACGAACAGAACCTGTCTTCGATTGACGATGAACCGCTGAGTCCCGATGAAAAACCCGCTACGGCGAACATACCGTTGCAGAATCCCGATGAGAATTTCCCGTATTATGCGAACGTAGATAAAAGAATCTTCAACAACGCGAGAGCGCTCGCGGTGAAAATACTGGTTAGATGCGAGAGAACCGATGCGTATCTCGATAAAATCATCGATTTTGAAATCAGGAATAATGATCTGAACGACCTTGATAAGGCACTGCTAAACGAAATCGCTCACGGCGTCATTAGATGGCTTAGAAGGCTCGATTGGTTCCTCAACGGCTTCTATAGAGGACAGTATGAAAAATGCCTGTCGGATGTGAAGAACGCGATGCGGGTTGCACTGTACCAGATACTTTTCCTGAATAAAATTCCTTACGCGGCGGCGGTGAACGAAGCCGTCGAATTGATTAAAAAACTCCGGGGCGACAAACACGCCGGAGTCGTAAACGGTCTGCTCAGGACAATCATCCGTACGCTGGACAGCCTTGTCTGGCCGACGAGAGAAATTGATGAAGTGAATTACCTCGGTATCATTCAATCGCACCCGAACTGGATGGTGCGCAGATGGGTTGCAAGATTCGGGTTCGACGACGCGGAGAAACTATGTGAGGCTAACAACAGAAGACCGAAACTTTCCCTCAGGGTAAACAGGACGAAGATAACGCCCGAGGAACTCGAAAAACACCTTGAGGAGCGCGGGATACAGTTCAGGAGAGGAAGTTATTCGACGGATTTCATACACATCAAACTGATGTCACGTATTTATGACGATGAATTTTTTAAGAAGGGGTATTTCAGCATACAGGACGAAAGCGCTGGATTAATGTCAAAACTCCTTGACCCGAAAGAAGACGATCTTGTACTTGACGTATGCGCCGCGCCGGGCGGAAAGACTTCGCATATTTCGGAACTAATGAACGGAAAGGGAAAGATAATTGCTATCGACAAATATCTTTCAAAAGTCGAAATAATGAAGAAGAACTTCGAGCGGCTGACAATGTCAAATGTTCTCGCTTTTCACGAGGATATTCAGGAACCGAAGACGGAACTGATTCGAGAGAAACTTATCGGGAAAGTTGACAAGGTTATCGTTGATGCTCCGTGTTCGGGATTAGGCGTTATTACAAAAAAACCCGATATCAAGTGGAAACGCGAATCGGGTGATATAATGAAACTGCAGAAAATTCAACTTGAAATTCTTGAAAAAGCGGCGGAATATGTTAAGCCGGGAGGAGCGCTCGTGTACAGTACTTGCACGACCGAGAAGGAAGAAAATGAAGACGTAGTGAATATTTTCCTAGAAAGACACTCGGAGTTTAAAGCGGATAACGCAGCGGCTTTCGTAAGCAGTGATGTTGTGAGTAAGAACGGATTTATTGAACTGCTGCCGCACTTGCACAACATTGACGGAGCATTCGGAGCAAGACTTATTAGACAATAAAAAAAGCCCGTTGGAAGGGCTTTTTTAAAAATAAATAATAGATACTTTTATTTCTTTATTTCCTTCTTGATTTCTTTTTTCGAATCCTTTTTTACATCCTTTTTTATTTCTTTCTTCTTGAGAACAGGTTTATCCTTGCTCTTGTTTTTCCTGAGTTCATCCGCCTGTCTTTGCATTCTTACCTGATAAGTAACGTCTTTAAACTTTTTAAGGTCTTCATCCGATAGAACAGGAATGCTTAGCACCTGCCCGGGATAAATGAGATTCGGATTCACAATCTTCTTCGGAGTATGCGCGGGTGCTGAGATTACACCGTTTTCATTCGCCTCCCAGATTTTCGGCCAGTAATTATTTCTGCC
The DNA here is from genome assembly GCA_035561235.1 of Ignavibacteria bacterium. Classification (GTDB taxonomy): domain Bacteria; phylum Bacteroidota; class Ignavibacteria; order Tepidaquicellales; family Tepidaquicellaceae; genus CAIKZJ01. Next base: position 618 of record DATMXZ010000199.1, on the reverse strand, counting down.
GTAAATTTCCTTCATGCCCGCGATTTTCCAGAGGCAATCGCCTTTTACGACTGTATATTGATTTGATTTCGACACGGGCGCTTTTTCCCACGATTCGAGTTTGCTCTTCATCGCAATGTAGCGTGAGTAAAACTCCGGAAGACATTTTATTCTCGACGCTTCTATCCCGTCAAAATACATTTTTCTGGCGTCCGGCGGTGTGCCAAGTTTGTTGTTTATCTTCTTCTCGGTCTCGTCGAATTTCTTTCTGAATTCCGCCAGTCCGTTCCTGTCAGTTCCGACGGAGGAATACAGTTCGTTCTCTGCGTCGAGCACCTTTTTATCCATATCCAGGGACTGCGATTTTAGTGCATCGAATTCACCATTCATCTTTTGAATCTGAAGCAAGAGTTGCTCTTTCTTCAAGGTGAAATCGTCCATTTGCTTATACCATTCGTTTATCAATAACTCGTCCTCCCTGCCGTACTTATCCTCCTCGGGACAACAATCATCGTCCTGCGAAAAAACATACGAAGGCAAGAACTGAAACAGGATTGAGATGAGCAAAATATTTAAAACTACCCTATTCATAATGAGAACAATTGAATTAATAAAAACAGTGACGGCTCAGAACACTGA
>DATMXZ010000198.1:0-12917 GCA_035561235.1 Ignavibacteria bacterium | reverse complement strand
GAATGTGTCGATACAATTAAATAATTTTAGGTATTAATCGAAATACATTGAACAAAAAGGCAAAATTCTGGCTGGCGCTGCTTGTGCTGGCGGCTGTCGTCTGGCTCGGCGCCATAAATATACGGGGATTAATCGGAAACGATTTACTGAATTACGATGAATTCAGTTTCCGCACGAGCATACCGCCCGATGAAGAAAACTGGATTTTCAGAATGCTGTCGCACACATCGCTTGTAATACTCGGAGCGTATATCGTGGTTTTATTCTCCGCGATAATGTTCGTCTCAAAGGCGAGGATAAACCTAAGGGAGAATCCCTGGTATCTTATGTGCTGCATATTATTCTTCGCTTTCGTTCCGATAGAGATTTACACTTCCTATCTTGACGTGAAGTTTTATCTTCTCTACCTGACGAATCCGCCCGTCCACGACGAACTCCTTAAAATTTTCGGAGAGAGAATAGGATTTCTGAAAGGCGTTCCCTGGATAGCGCTGTTCTCGTACTATTCAATAATTTTCATCGCGGCCTTTCAACCGATGAAAAAGAGTCTTCGCAAACTGGCCGAAGAGAAGAAAATCTACAGGGAAGAATATTCGTATAAGTACTTCATGCACGACGACGATGATTTAAAACACGAATACCTGAAATGAGCAAAGTAATAAAGAAATCACAGATAAAGCAGATAGACGAGAAGCAGGAATTGCTCATTAAAGAACTCATCGAGGTTTTTAACCTCATAGGTTACACGGTAAGAATCGAGAAAGGACTCTTCAAAGGAGGCTTTTGCCTTCTCCGCGAGCAGAAACTTTTCCTGCTTAACAGGAACATCGAGCCTGCAAAGAAAATTACATTTCTTGCCAGAAGCCTCGCCGAGTTGAACGTTGACAGTATTTACCTGAAACCCAACATACGCGAGGTAATCGACAGAGAAAACCAGAACACACTTTTATAAATTACGAAATTATCTGACCGGATGAAAATAACTGTACTTGGAAGCGGAACTTCACAGGGCGTGCCGATTATTGGATGCGGGTGCAGAACCTGTACTTCCGCAAATCCAAAAGATAAAAGATTAAGGGCTTCGGTTTTCATAAAAGAAAAAGACACGGGACTGCTCATAGACACGTCTATTGATTTCCGGCAGCAGATGCTTAGGGCTGGAATTACGGACCTCGACGGGATTCTGTTCACGCATCATCACGTAGACCACATTTTCGGACTTGACGATTTAAGACAAATAAACCAGAGGCACAAGAAATGGGTGGACGTGTTCGGGAACAAACTCACACTCGACGAAATCAAGGTGACATTCCGGTACGCGCTTGACGAAGAACTGATAAGTTACTGGGCAGTGCCGCTAATGAAATTTAATTATCTGGAAAACAGAGAATTTGAATTCAGGGGAATTAGGATTATTCCCATCGAAATTTATCACGGACGAATAAAAATATTCGGATACAGAATCGGAAAATTCGCCTACATTACGGATTGCAGCCGCATCCCTGAAGCGGAAATGAAAAAACTCGAAGGACTTGACGTCCTGATTCTTAATTCGTTAAGACGCTTGCCGCACCCGACGCATTTCAACGTCGAGCAGGCAACGGATATCGCACTGAGATTAAAACCAAAGCAAACATATTTCACTCACATTACTCACGACCTGAATCACGACGAAACAAACGCGGGGCTTCCCGATGGGATTGAACTCGCCTATGACGGTCTGGAAATAAATATTGATTAAAATGAAAAACACACTATACAAATCTCTCGAAGAAAGCGGCAAGATACTCAAGGAATACATGGACAAAGATTTCGCCATAGAGAGCAAGGACATAATATCGAATCTTGTTACCGAAGTTGACAAGCGTTCGGAAGCGAGAATAATCGAAATCATTAAAGCGCAATTCCCTAAACATAATATTCTCTCGGAAGAAATAGGCGCAATCGACAAAGACTCTGACACTAAATGGATTATTGACCCCATAGACGGCACTATAAACTACGCTCACGGAATTCAGATATGCTGCGTTTCTATCGGCATCGAGAAAGCCGGGAAAATAATAATGGGAGGCATTTTCAATCCTTTCAGCGGCGAACTGTTTTTCGCGGAGAAAGGCAAGGGCTCTTATCTTAACGACAGGAAAATCAAGGTCTCTAATGAAACAATAATCGACAAATCTCTTCTCGTAACCGGATTTCCGTACAACACCGGTAACAATCCAAACAATCCCGTCGAAGTTTTCGCGGCTTTCGTAAACAAGGACATTCCGATTCGCAGGCTCGGCTCTGCTGCATTAGACATATGCTGGACAGCGTGCGGCAGGTTCGACGGTTTCTGGGAATACAATCTGAACCCGTGGGACGTCGCGGCAGGATGCCTCATCCTTAACGAAGCCGGAGGTAAAGTAACGGACTTTGACGGAAAGGAATATTCAATCTACGGCAAGGAAATACTCGCGACAAACGGACAAATTCACGATGAAATGCTGCGCGTAATACACGGCGTAAAGAAGAAATAATTTCCGCACCTCTTTACAATTTCTTAACAATTGCGTAATACCGCGATAAACTTCAATTTAAAGTTTTGTATATGTTCAATTTAAAAACTTTAAATTTAAACTATGAAGTACTTAACAATTTTTGTTTTACTGTTCACGTTTATCGCGGGTTCTTGCGGAAACAAGGACGAGCAGAAAGGTCCGATACAGATAAACGGAGCAGGCGCGACATTCCCGTTCCCGCTTTACTCTAAATGGTTCAGCGAATATTCAAAAGTAAACACCAATGCCAAATTCAACTATCAGTCAATCGGCAGCGGCGGCGGCATCAAACAGATAACTGAAGGAACGGTCGATTTCGGAGCGACGGACAGTCCGATGACTCCCGAAGAAACAAAGAACGCGGAAACAAAGAGCGGAACGAAGATACTCCACATACCTACGGTTCTCGGCGCGGTCGTGCTCACGTACAACTTACCCGGACTCGACAAACCGCTTAACCTTTCCGGTGAGACTATCGCGGACATATATCTTGGAAAGATAAAGAAATGGAACGATTCCAAAATAGCGAAGGACAATGAAGGCGCGAAACTTCCCGATAAAGACATTACGGTCGTGTTCAGAACTGACGGTAGCGGCACTTCATATATCTTCACTGATTACCTCGGAGCGGTCAGTCCCGAAGCAAAGGAAAAAATCGGCGTATCCAAGACTCCCAAGTTCGATGTCGGACAGGGCGGCAAAGGCAATGAAGGCGTTACGGGCGTCGTAAAGCAGTTGGAATATTCAATCGGGTACGTCGAACTTATTTACGCGATACAGAATAAACTGAATTACGCTAACGTAAAGAATTCCGAGAACGAATTCATTACTCCCAGTCTTGAATCGGTAACGTTAGCGGGGGGCGTTTCAGTTTCTCAGATGCCCGAGTCACTAACAATGTCGATAATAAACGCGAAGGGCAAGGGCGCTTATCCTATCGCGAGTTACACTTACCTTCTTGTTTATGAGAAGAACAGAAATGAAGAGAAAGGAAAACTCGTTAAATCATTTCTTGAGTGGGCGCTCGGTGACGGACAGAAGTTCGCGAAAGACCTCGGATACTCTCCTCTTCCCGAAGAGTTGTCAAAGAAAGCGCTCGACAAGGTAAGAACTTTAAAATGAAACAAACGGATAATAAGGATTATGAAAAAAAATTTTATATTTCTCACATTAACAATTCTTGCCCTGAGCGTGAATCTTCATTCTCAGGATAAGAAAACGGAATTCAAGCCCGAAGTAAAAATCGGCGGTACGATTTTCTCGGGTTTTACTTATAACGCGGACGATGCCGATTTTATCGGCAGGCTTGATACAGCGGCGGGATATAACTCCAATACCGCATTCGGGTTCAATCCCGTTAAGAACCAGTTTGAGACGGGAAGAAATTCGTTCAATCTCGACAGGGCTTATATAAACATTAAAGCGACACTTACTCCTCAAATAAGCGCGAGGATAACGCCCGACATCACATCGGTTAAGGACGGCGACGGAGCAACACAGTGGACGTATCAATTGAAGTACGGATTCATAGACTACACTCCCCTTTCGCTTGAGAACGGCACGACGCTTACAATGGAAATAGGAGTCCTTCCGAATTACTGGATAAACAACGTCGAAAGGTATTACGGCTGGAGAGGAGTGCAGAAGACACTTACCGACTATGCCTGGACTTTATCGGCTGGCGTAAGCGGCGATAAGGTCACTAGAAAAACCGGCTCGTATTTTTCGAGCGCGGACCTTGGCATGACACTAAAATTCTCCTTTCCTTCAAAAATTGCCGACCTGAACATCGCGCTGCTGAATGGAAACGGTTACAAGAACATTTCATTCGACCAGAACAGGTTTAAGGATTTCATGGTGACCGGTTTCATATACCCGTTAAGCGGAATAATAAAGAAAAACATGGATGCGGCAAAGAAAATGAACAAAACCAGAATTGACGGCATTTCGGATTTAACTGTCGGCGGTTTTGCTTATCTCGGAAAACTTTCAAGCAGCGAATTTGGTGTAGCGAACGGCGGAATGTACAAAAATGACAGATTCGGCGGAATGTTAAACTTTAAATATAACTTTAGGAATTTCGGATATGTTAAGATCGGCGGAGAGTTCAGCCTGATGTCGAACACGATTCCCAACGCTGTACCCGGAGGATTCACAGATTCTTCTTACACAGCGCAGGGATTATCTACCTGGTTCGAGTTCAGTCCCCCGATTGAGGAACTTCAGGAAAAACTGATGTTGACTTTCAGGTACGACGCTTTTGACCCGAATACAACAAAGCCCGGTTCGAACCTCGTAGGATTCTCGGGCGACGCGAACAAACAGTCGCTTATGATTATGGGGCTGATGTTCAAGCCGTCATCCGTCCTTACGCTCGGTTTGAATTATCAGATGCTTACGTTTGACAAGGAATATATCGTGAATTATGACGGAACTACAAGGAAGAACCTGAGCAGATTATACTTCAACACAATTATAGATTTTTAAACTTAATACCAAATAACGTGAATGAGCGGGCATTCAGCCCGCTTTTTCTTGCCTCCATCAAACCCGCCTTCGACAAAATCACTTCAATTGCATAAGTCCGCCAATATTACAATTTCTTTACGTTGAAGTAACATTAAAGTACCCGGCTTAATATTCAGATAATCTCAACTGCATATTTTTGCTTAAAACAAAAATAAGATATGAAAAGGATTATCAAGTTACTGATTATTTCAATTGCAATTTTCTATGGCAGTTTCAGTTCAGCGCAGTCGATAAAAGGGAAAATCATCGATGCGACCAACTCCGATGTACTGCCCGGAGCCGTTATCAAGGTCATAGGAACTCAATACGGGGCTATTGCCGATTTGGACGGCACTTATTCAGTCGTTCTTGACGCGGGCACGTATGAATTAAGGGTATCATTCATCGGATATGATGACCGGACTATAAATAATGTCGTTGTAAATCAGGGCAGCGTAACAAAACTGGATGTGGCGTTGAAAATCGACGGACTCACGACAGAAGAAATCGTAGTCATGGGAACAACTTCTCTCGCTAACGAGCAGGCGCTTCTCATCGAGCAAAAAAACTCGGATAAAGTTCAGGACGGAATTTCCGAGCAGCAGATAAAAAGAGCTCCTGATGCTGCCGCTTCTGACGTTATCAAGCGAGTATCAGGCATCTCGGTAGTCGGCGGAAAATACGTTTTCGTGAGAGGCACATCGGAAAGATACAACAACACGCTGCTCAACGGAGTCCAACTTCCTTCCACCGACCCTGATAAGAAGTCATTTTCTTTCGACCTGTTCCCATCGAACCTGCTTGAGAACGTAATAATATCAAAGACTTTTACTCCTGACCTTCCCGCGAACTTTTCAGGAGGTCTTGTTCAAATCACGACGAAGGAGTTTCCCGACAATTTAACGCTGAATTTCAGCGTTTCGTCATCCTTCGACGAAATGACAAGCACGAAAACTTTTCACGATTACAATGCCGGAAACAGAAAAATGCTTTTCTTGAATCTTGGAATTGATAACACCAGAAGCCTACCGACGGGATTTCCGGTAAACCAACTAAAAAATTCAAATTATACACGCGAACAAATCAGAGATTTCGGGAGAAACCTTGAAAATAACTGGTCACAGAATACAGGCAAGGCTCCGATGAATTCAGGCTTTCAATTATCCGCGGGTAATTCTTTCAGGCTGGGAAACGTACCCGTCGGTTTTCTTGCCGCCTATTCGTACAAATCCGTTTACTCAAATAATGAGATCTTAAGAACTGATTATAATTCCGACAACACAAAACTTTCGGACTTTTCAGGAAGAAATTCGGAGTTTTCAGTCTTGTGGGGCGGTCTCGTAAACCTTAACGCGAAGTTTGGATTGAACAATAAGGTCGGCATAAAATCAGTCTTCACGATGAGTTCTGACGATGAAACGGAATATTATGAAGGATTTGTAAACGGAACGAGCGGGTCCGACGCGTTTGACCGAAAATTGTACCTTACAAAATTTACACAGAGATCTCTTACATCATTTCAATTATTCGGAGAACATTTCTTTTTTAATAAACTGAAACTTGATTGGGGGGCGTCGTATTCGCAATCCGTGAAGAAAGAACCAGATATGAAAACGATGACGTATCAGAGGGAACTCGGTTCGGCAAACGAGTACTACGCCGCGATAAATCCCAACTTCGGCAACACATACGCCGGCGGAAGATTTTTCTCCGACTTGAACGATATAAACAGAAGCGCTTCTTTCAGTCTCGACATACCGCTGAACTGGAAACTTCCTCTTCTTTCAGAATACTCTTCCGGATTGAAAATAAAAGCCGGCGGAATTATTAGCGGAACCGACAGAAACTTCAGCGCGAGAAATTTCGGCGTCGGGTATTACATCGGAATGCCTTTTGACATTCTGTATCAGCCTGTTGACAAAATATTTTCTGCGGAAAATTTTGATGTGAACAAACTTTTTTACGACGAACTTACAACGGAAACAGATAAATACGACGCGGCGGAAAAAAACTATGCGGGATATCTGATGGCGGATATACCTCTTAACAAACTGAGAATAATTATCGGAGCAAGATATGAAGGCAACGAACAAAAAGTAAATACTCTGGGAATTATCGGTAATAAAGTAGCCAACGAACTTAAAACAAACGACCTCCTTCCTTCCATAAACGCCATATTCAGGCTTAACGATATATCAAACATTAGGGCTGCTTATACCCAGACTATTTCCCGCCCCGAACTGCGCGAAATCGCGCCGTTCTCGTATGTAGATTTCGTGTCTGGAGTTCTGGTTATCGGCAATTCCGTAGATTTAAGAAGGACTCTCGTCAGAAATTACGACCTGAGATACGAGTTATTCCCTAATGCGGGGGAAATTATTTCTCTCAGCCTCTTTTATAAAAAAATCGACGCGCCTATAGAAGAGATTTTCGTTCCCACATCCACGAACAGGATAAAATCCTTCGCAAATGCCCCGAGTGGAGCCGCAAACTACGGGATTGAATTCGAAATAAGGAAGAATCTTGGCTTCATTCATAGAAGTCTATCCGGTCTTTCAGTGAATGGCAACCTTTCTCTTATTAATTCTGAAATAGACCTCACCAATTTAACCTCAACGGCAACATCCAAAAGCAGAAGGATGCAGGGGCAATCACCTTACATGCTGAATCTAGGTCTTTATTACGATAATCCTGAAATCGGTACAAGTGTAAACCTGAGTTATAACAGGTTCGGAGACAGAATCTCGGAAGTCGGGCTGAACGGTTTCAACGATATTTACGAACTCGGCAATGACCTGCTCGATTTATCTTTTTCAAAGAGTATTTTCGGAAGAATGGAAGTCAGGTTTACAGTGAAAGACTTATTGAACCAGAACAGGAAGTTCGTGCAGAATATACTCGGCAATGACGAAACGGTGCGCCAGTTCAATTCAGGAAGAATTTATTCTTTAACTTTAACTTACAAATATTAAATACAATCATAAACTTCTGAAAGGGAAAAAAATGAGAAAGGCAATTCTAGTTTTAACTATTTTAATTATGTTTGGTGCTGTTGCCCGCGCGCAGGTCTGGGATTCAACGACGCTAAGCAACGGTAACATTACATCTAACGTTACGCTGAACTCCTCGACAAAATACATTCTGAAGGGATTCGTGTATGTTAAATCGCCGGCGACGCTTACAATACCCGCGGGAACAGTTATTTACGGCGACAAATCAACGACAGGCACTCTGATTATCGAAAGAGGCGGAAAAATATCAGCAAACGGTACATCTGCCCAGCCTATTATCTTCACAAGCCGCATACCCGCCGGACAACGCGGACCGGGTGACTGGGGCGGCATAATAATTCTCGGCAAAGCAAGAATAAATACCGTCAGCGGGGCAGATACGGCAGCGATTGAAGGCTTGCCCCCCGCGGTGCAGCCTGCTTACTACGGCGGAAACGATGACAATGATAATTCGGGAATTATGCGATACGTCAGAATCGAATTTCCGGGAATCAATCTTACGGGAGTGAGCGGCAACGAAATTAACGGACTTACGATGGGCGCGGTTGGAAAGGGAACTACACTTGAATACATTCAGGTTAGTTATTCCGGCGATGATTCCTTTGAATGGTTTGGAGGCACGGTCAATTGCAGATATTTGATATCGTATAAAGGAGTCGATGACGATTTTGATACTGATAACGGATTCCGCGGAAACTGCCAGTTCCTGCTTGCAGTAAGAGACAGCAACATTGCCGACATTAGCGGTTCAAACGGGTTCGAGAGCGACAATAACGCTAACTCTCCGAACAATTTCAACAATCCGAGAACACAGCCTGTCTTCTCGAATGTAACAGTAGTGGGTCCCCTGAGAATACCTTCTACGCCAATAAACGCTAATTTCAAAAGAGGATTGCATATAAGAAGAAACTCGAAATTAAGTCTTTACAACTCAATCGTAATGGGATTCCCCACGGGTATCAGATTCGACGGAACAGGCGTATCGAATGCGTTCACTGGCGATTCATCGGCAGTTAAAAACGTAATATTTGCGGGCAATACTGTACTGGCGGATACTGCGGCTATGAACGGGAACGGTTTCAACGGTGTTAACTTTATCAACACTTCGTCTTTCCAGAACAGAGTGCTCACTACAAATTCCGACGTCATGCTAACAAACCCATACGGCTTTGAGAACGGCAACTGGCAGCCGTCATCGGGCTCACCAGCGTTGACAGGTTCGAGTTTCTCCTGGACACAGTTAACCGACCCGTACTTCACGCAGACGACGTTTGTTGGCGCTTTCGGTCCGGCAAACTGGGCTTCGAATTGGGCGCAATTTAATCCGGTGAATTATACGATTGGAATAAGCAGAATATCAGGAGAGGTTCCTTCGAAATTCGATCTTACACAGAATTATCCGAATCCGTTTAATCCTTCAACCAAAATAAAATTTTCGGTGCCAAATTACGGTTTAGTGTCGTTAAAGGTATATGATGTTTCTGGCAGGGAAGTAGCGAATCTGGTCAACGAAAATCTCGCGATAGGAACATATGAGTTTGCATTCAACGCATCAAAACTCAATTCAGGAGTTTATTTCTATAAATTAAGCAGCGGCAGTTTCAGCGATACAAAGAAAATGATGCTGATTAAATAAAAGAGCGGTATAAAACCGCTCATTGCTTTGATGTAACATAATCCTTACATATCCGTAACAGAAAGCCTTTCGCCGCAAGTGAAGGGCTTTTTTATTTCACAACTATATTGACCATTTTATTTTTCACGACGATAATCTTCACAATATTCTTTCCGAAAATATGCTTATTAACTGAAACGTCGTCAAACGCAAGTTGCTCGAGGTCTTTTTCGCTGAGGTCCGCGTCCACGCTTCTCTTTGACCTGACTTTTCCGTTTACGGAGAAAGCGACGGTTATCTGTTCTGCCTTTGTCAAGGCCTCGTCGTACTCGGGCCATTTATGATAGGCAAGAGATTCATTGTTCCCGAGCCTCTGCCATAATTCTTCCGAAATGTGCGGAGCGTACGGAGAAAGCAGCAGAACGAACTGTTCAATGATTTCCTTGCTTACCTTTTCCATCTTGTACATTTCATTTACGAAAATCATCATCTGGGCAATCGAGGTGTTGAATTTCATATCGCCGTCCTCAATGTCGCGGGTCATTTTCTTAATCGTCGTGTGAAGCATCTTTTTCTGTTCGTCAGAAGGTTCCTCATCGGCAATCTTAGAATTTAATTCCCCTGTTCTGTCATCTATAACCAGCCTCCAGACGCGGCTGAGGAATCTGTGCAATCCAGCAATTCCCTCCGTGCTCCAGGGTTTTGTGGCTTCCAGAGGACCCATGAACATTTCAAACATTCTCATCGAATCCGCGCCGTATTCCCGTATCATATCATCGGGATTTATTACGTTGCCTCTCGACTTGCTCATCTTGACTCCGTCTTCGCCGAGTATCATTCCCTGATTGAAAAGCACGTTGAACGGCTCACGTGTAGTAAGATATCCGAGGTCAAAAAGAACCTTGTGCCAGAACCGGGCGTACAGCAGATGAAGCACCGCGTGCTCGGAACCGCCTATGTAAAGGTCAACGGGCATCCAGTATTTTTCCTTCTCTTTATCGCAGAAAATATCGCCGTTTTTCGGGTCTATGTAACGCAGATAATACCAGCAAGAACCCGCCCATTGGGGCATCGTATTGGTTTCTCTTTTGACTTTTTCCCCCGTATCCTTATCTGTTGTATAAAGCCAGTCTTCGATTAAAGAGAGCGGAGATTCGCCCGTTTTGCTTGTAGTATAAGAACTCACGACGGGAAGTCTTACAGGAAGGTCTTCTTCTTTCAGTGCTTTAATCCTGCCGTCCTCAAAATGCACTAAGGGAAACGGCTCACCCCAGAATCTCTGTCTTGAAAAAAGCCAGTCGCGCAGTCTGTAATTCGTGCTTCTCTTTCCGATTCCTTTTTCCTCGAGCCATTTAATCATTTTTTCCTTTGCTTCCGCCGTAGGCAATCCGGTAAGGAATCCTGAATTAATCGAATAACCTTCGCCCGTGAAACTGGTCTTTCCGTTCTTTATTTCTTCACAGTAATTGTTGAACTCCTTCGCTTCGCCGTTCAGCATTTTCTCGAGCCCCTTGCCCGATATAATTATTTCCCCTTCTTCGGTTTTGATTTTTTTAAATGCAACGTCTTTATATTCGCCGGGTGTAACTACGGGAATTATGTCGAGTCCGAACTTGACGGCAAATTCCATGTCTCTTTCGTCATGTCCGGGAACGCTCATAATCGCGCCCGTGCCGTAACTCATAAGAACGTAATCCGAAATAAAAATCGGAATCTCGATTCCGCTAGCGGGATTTATTGCGTGTGCGCCCGTAAAGACCCCCGTCTTATCCTTGGACAATTCGGCTCTTTCAAGGTCGGATTTTCTCGATGCCTCGTCGATATACTTCTGTACCGCCTCTTTCTGTCCGTCCGAAACTATTTCGGGAATTATTTTATGTTCGGGCGCGAATACCATGTACGTCGCTCCGAACAACGTATCCGGGCGAGTCGTGAATACTTCTATGCTCCTGCTCTTTCCGTCGCTGCCTTTAATCTCGAACCGTACTGTTGCGCCGTCGCTTCTGCCTATCCAGTTATACTGGAGTTTCTTTATGTTTTCAGGCCAATGCAGTTCATCGAGGTCATCGAGAAGCCTCTGCGCGTACTTTGTAATTCTCAGTTTCCACTGTTTCATCATCCTTCTGACAACAGTGAAACCTTTTTCGATTTGCTCCGGCACTTCTTCGTTAGCGAGAACGGTCCCGAGTTCCGGACACCAGTTCACCGGAGATTCGGATATGAACGCAAGCCTCTGCGAATCAAGATATTTCGCTTTCCCGGTTTCATCAAGTCCTGCCGGTATTTCAAGTTCTTCTATTGGTTTCGCTTTATTCTCATTATCGTCGAAATATGAATTGTATAGTTTAAGGAACATCCACTGCGTCCATTTGTAATACTCCTCGTCCGTCGTGTTCACTTCCCTGTCCCAGTCGTAGGAAAAACCGAGCGCCTGTAATTGCGAACGAAACCGCTTGACGCATTCCTCCACTCCTACTTTAGGATTAATTTTTTTCTTAAGAGCAAACTGTTCCGCGGGAAGACCGAAAGCGTCCCAGCCCATCGGATGCAGAACATTATATCCCCTCATTCTCTTGTAACGGGATATTATATCCGTCGCCGTATAGCCTTCGGGATGTCCGACGTGAAGCCCGTCGCCGCTCGGATACGGTAACATATCCAGAACGTAGTATTTAGGTTTTGATTTATCTAGTTCGTCTATATCCGGTGTTCTGAAGGTCTTGTTGTTAATCCAGAAATCCTGCCACTTCTTTTCAATCTGTAAATGCTCGTATTTCATCTTTTAGTTATGTTTTACTTTCTAAATTTTTCAATTAATTCTTCAAGAAACGCGTTATCCGCTTTTGGTCCCAACTGCGTGGATATGAATCCCTGATATTTTTCAAAAAACACATTGCCTTCGGGTATCATCGCCTTGAAATCACTGCCAACGCCGTGCAGAGGATAAAGTTTTATATGAGCGTGATTCACACCCATTCCTTCAATTACCATCGCCGTCCTTGACACCTTGAGTTTTTCATCGAGCAGTTTTCCGACCTGCTTAGCGGCAAGTATAAACCTCATGTAAACCTCATCCGGCATATTGAACGCGTATGAATCATAGTGTTCTTTCGAAATGACAAGAGTCATTCCCTTTGTATTCGGGAATAGATCAAGAATGGCGAAAAACTCTTCGTTTTCCCATAATTTAAATGAAGGAATATCCCCTCTTGAAATCTTGCAAAAAATACAGTCCTCTTTTTC
>DATMXZ010000197.1:0-26945 GCA_035561235.1 Ignavibacteria bacterium | reverse complement strand
GATATATATAGGTATTTTAGAAACAACTAATTCTTGAAAAAGGCTATGAAAATCGGAATCACTTGTTATCCCACGTACGGAGGAAGCGGCGTTGTCGCGACAGAACTCGGAAAGACTCTTGCAATGAACGGGCACGAGGTGCATTTTATATCATACGCGCTTCCGTCCCGCCTGACTTCTTTCGTCGGTAATATTTTTTATCACGAGGTAGAGATGTACAAGTATCCCGTGTTCGATTATCCCCTATATTCGATAGCGCTCACGAGCAAGATGGTTGAGGTTGTCAAGTTTCACGACCTTGACCTTATTCACGCGCATTACGCGATTCCTCACGCATCGAGCGCTTACATGGCGAGGGAAATACTGAAGAGCGAAAGAAAAAATTCAAAGAACATTAAAATCATCACGACGCTGCACGGCACTGACATTACGCTTGTGGGGCTTGAGCCGAGTTTTCTGCCGACGATGAGGTTCAGCATAGAGCAGTCGGACGGTGTCACGGCGGTTTCAAAGTATCTGAAGGACAAGACAATCTCGAATTACCAGATTGAAAAGGACATCGAAGTAATTTACAATTTCATCGATACTGAAAAGTACAAAAGAATTAACGTACCTGAATGCAGTCTGCTCAGGAGGAACATTTCGAAGAAGGGCGATAAGATTCTGGTTCACACGTCGAATTTCCGTCCGGTGAAGAGAGTTGACGATGTGATAAAAATATTCGCGAAGGTCAGGGAGAAAGTGCCTTCATCGCTCATGCTGATAGGAGACGGTCCCGAGAGGAGCGCCTGCGAGAGGCTTTGCAGGGAATTAGGGATTTCCGATTACGTAAAGTTTCTCGGGAAGCAGGAATCACTCGTCGAGATACTATCGATTGCGGATTTGTTCCTGATGCCTTCGCAGTCCGAGAGTTTCGGTTTATCGGCTCTCGAGGCAATGAGTTGCGAGGTGCCGGTGATATCTACAAGCGTCGGAGGTTTACCTGAACTCAATCTGCACGGCGAGACGGGGTACATAGCGGAAATCGGCGACGTTGACAGAATGGCGAAGTACGCGATTGATTTGCTTACGAACGAAAAGAAATATAAACTTTTCAGGAAAAACGCGAGAGAAAGGGCAGAGTATTTTAACGAAGAAAAAATTGTACGCGTGTATGAGAAATTTTACGAAAAGACTCTGGCGGGCAAGTGATTTTATCTTCCCCCCACTTTTAAAAGCGGGGTTTCTAATATTAATTATTAATTACTAATTGCCAATTACCTCTTTCCCGGTTTGTCCGTACGCAGTATGAATCCCGGCAAGGTCAGCAGGACAGTTTTCATTTTTGATTCGGGAACGTATTGTCCTTTCGGATATTTTTCAATTCTGATTTTCGAGACCTTTTGGTTTTCGTCGAAAGATATGTACATATTCTCGCCGTTGACGAAATTCACGCCGTTTGCTTTGAAGTTTTCGTAAGTGAAGTATATGCTTGAGGAATTCTTATAGACTTCCACGGATTTAATTGAATCGTTTTCGAATTTGATTTTTATGTCTTTGCCTGTTATCTGGTCGTACCTTTCGCTGAAGAAAGTATCGCGGTTCACGACGAGGAGGAACGAGTTTTTCGTTCCCGGGAAACCATCAAGTTTCTTCGCGTACACGTACGACAGTTTTCTGTTTGTCAATTCGGCGTAAACGGAATCAGCCGTCAATTGCAGATTCTCCTGCCAGACGACGGGTCTCGGAAACAGCGAAATGTATTCGAGTTCTTTCACGGAGGTCCGCGCGAAGACAGCGGTATCGCTTTTAGCGAGGAAATTGCCGCGTATTATTTCCACGTTTTCCTTTGCTACATACCGTTCGGGAAGGGTCCTGAACGTTTCGAGAAGTTTGCTGTATATGAAGAGAGTATCATTTTCGTTTTCCACCTGCACGAGTTTCGCGTTGTCGCGCACGAAAGAGTATTTCAGCGCGGAATAATTCTCGGCGTAATTGCCCGAAACAATCAGGTTATTCCGCAGGTTAAGTATTCTGACGTTTCCAACGGCGATGTTTTTTTTCTCAAAAGATAAATCCGTGAGTGTGTCGGAATAAATCACGGACGAATCCTTTTCTACACTGACGTTATTACGCGCGAAAGTTTTTCCCGAGCGCTTGTAGAAATCTATGTACTCGGCTTTTATGACGGCGGAGTCTGAATGAACGACGACATTTCCCTTCGAGTAAGAATCCTCGGTTCCGCGCATATAAGTTAATTCATCGGAAGTGATTCTATAGGCGGGATTAACGATTATGACGTCTCCAGTAAACACGGCTTTTGCCTCATTAAAAAAATAAACTCCGTGGTTAGCGCGGAGCGTGGCGTTCGGGTCCTTGAGAGTAACCGTTCCTTCGCAAATCGCCTTCTTTTCGTTGCCGAAGTAGGTCGCCTTCGACGTAAACAGTGACAGCGTGTCCTGATAAATTCTTACGTTGCCCTTAAGTTCAACCCAGTTGCCGTCGATGTACTGAACCGCGTCGTCGCAGTAAACAACGACGTTTCCCTGAACGAAGTGAACGTTGCCCGTTGCTTCCCTGACGGATTTACCGTCCACCGTCTTTCCCGTAAGTTTATCGCTTTTCTTAAGTTCGATTTTATCCTGAGTGTAAGCCTGAAACGAGCAGAGCAGAAGAACGACGGCGGCCAATATTCCAAAATAACATTTCGTCATTTTGAAAAGACCCCGGTAACTTTATAAATCGTATAATTTTTCAGGTTCTGGTCGGACTCGAAGCCGATTCCTTCGATGTCCTCTTTCGGAGTTTTAATTTTTACGTAAACGTCGGTGGAAACTTTCTGTGATTTGTTGTTCCAGATTAGTTTCTGGGTGTTGAGCACGCTGCCTTCTTTATTAATCACTACAACGCTGTCAAGTATTTCAATATCCTTCGACGGTTCAAGAACTTTGCCCCGCCTGCCCGTCAGTGTAGAGACCTTTTCGCCGTTTTTAAAAAATTCAACGGTGGCTCCGCTGTCAATCAGGGTGTAGCCTTTCTTGTTATAGACGGAAATGTGCCCTGCATTCATCACGGCTTTCACGTTGCCCGAGTCCGAAAAAGCGACTGATGAATTCCAACTTTCCTGTTCGGGAATATCCTCGGCTTTAATGTCGGTTTTCGGCGGGCCGAATTTATTTTCGCAGGCAAACACGAACAGGGAAAGAAGCAGAATATTGTAGAGTGCTTTTTTCATTAAAGTCCGAGTTCAACGAGCGTGTGAATGTGAAGAATCCCAGCGAGTTTTTTATTATCGGTAATTATAATCTGAGTGATTTTATTTTTCTCCATTATTTCGAGAGCGGTCTTTGCGAGAATGTCCTTTCTCGCCGTTTTTGGATTTATGTTCATGAAATCCGCCGCCTTGAAGTTCCTTATGTCGGCGTCTTTTTCGAGCAGGCGTCTTATATCGCCGTCGGTTATAATTCCTTTAATTTTTCCGTTATCAACCACGACGGCGCAGCCGAGGCGCTTCGAGGAAATCGTATAAATTATGTCCTTAAGTCTTGAATCCTTTTTTACAACAGGAATATCTTTTCCTTTAACCATTATATCGTTTACACGCAGAAGCAGTTTTCTTCCGAGAAGCCCTCCAGGATGCAGAGAAGCGAAATCTTCCTTCGTGAATCCGCGTTTCTGAAGAAGAGAAACTGCTAATGCGTCGCCGATTACAAGCGTAACGGTGGAAGACGACGTTGGAGCGAGATTGTGCGGGCACGCCTCTTCGCGCACCGAAGCGTCAATTACGATATCGGAACTCATAGCGAGCGTCGATGAAGTATTGCCCGTGATTGTTATGATTTTTGTTCTGAGAGTTTTAAGGTAAGGAACGAGATTCTTGACCTCTTCCGATTCGCCGCTTTTCGAAATCAGGATTATTATATCCTCGCCCTCTACTATACCGAGGTCGCCGTGAATGCTGTCGGCGGAATGAAGAAACACCGAATGGGTGCCCGTCGAGTTAAACGTCGCGACGATTTTTTGCGCTACAATCCCCGACTTTCCGATGCCTGAAATTACGATTTTTCCCTTGCAGTTGTAAATGGTGTTTATCGCTTTAAGGAAAACCTTTCTGAACTTATTGTCAGCAAAGCGTTTTTCGAGTTCAGAGACAGCCCTTTTCTCTTTTGATACTACAGTTTTAGCGTGTAAGAGGTCTTTTTCCATAATTCAAAATATTCCGATAATTGGTAAGATTCAAGAGAATTTCTATTCAGAAGAATCAAGAATTAAGAATCAAGAATCTAGTTTAAAACATCTTGTCTTATTCCTATCCGGAGTTTTTAATACTGAAGATAGTGCCTTCTTAGTGCCGTAGGCACGTAAGTATTTTAGAATCCGGATATCGTAATAATAAAGACCTGCGGGGTCGACAGTATATAGAATACAACCTGAGCCTGCGGCACATTATTATCATTAACTAA
This sequence comes from Ignavibacteria bacterium, assembly GCA_035561235.1. Classification (GTDB taxonomy): domain Bacteria; phylum Bacteroidota; class Ignavibacteria; order Tepidaquicellales; family Tepidaquicellaceae; genus CAIKZJ01. Next base: position 22,503 of record DATMXZ010000197.1, on the reverse strand, counting down.
TTTTTCAAATAAGACTCCCGTTTTTATTGGACTTGAGTATAAAATATCAGATTCTACATTTAGATTTTACAATGGATTGTAATGTTTTGGTATAAATGCGAAATTGAGTAAAATCAAATGATTAATGAGCGGAGAGTATAAAAAAGGGAATGTGGTCACGCTTAAGATTTCGGCGATATCGTCGGAAGGGAAGGGCATATCTAAGGATGAAAGTGGGTTTGTAGTTTTCTGCGAGAATGCTTTGCCGGGAGACACCGTCCGCGCTGAAATCAGACGTAAGAAAAACAATTACGCTGAGGCGAGGACGATTGAATTGGTTGTGAAATCGCCTTATCGCGTCGAGCCGAAATGCAGGCATTTTGGCACGTGCGGGGGATGCAAGGTTCAGAATTATTCGTATGAAAAGCAGATTGAGTTCAAGACCGAAAGCGTGAAGAACGCGTTCGGAAAAATCGGCGGATTCGAAGACATAAGCGTGCCGCAAGCGCTTAAATCAGCGAATGAATATTTTTACAGGAATAAAATGGAGTTCTCTTTTTCCGACGATAAGTGGATGTCAAGAGATGACATGCACAAGGAAAGGGAAAAGTTTGCTCTCGGACTTCACGTTCCGAAGTTCCATTCAAAAATTCTCGACGTTGAGGAGTGTTTCCTTCAGTCTGAGTTATCGTCGCGCATCGTGAATTTTTCAAGAGACTTTTTCAAGAGTCGGGGTCTCTCAATTTACAGCACGTCGACTCACGAAGGATATTTGAGATTCCTGATAATCAGGCAGTGCGGAAACACGGACGACCTGATGGTCAATCTTATAACATACGAATACGACGAGGAAGTTATAACTGATTATGCAAAAGAACTGAAAGAAAAATTTCCCGAAATAACGACATTAATAAATTCGTTTACGAGGAAGAAGGCGCAGGTCGCGTTCGCGGAAGACGTTAAAATAATATACGGCAAAGGATACATCGAGGATAAACTGAACAGGGGCGGAGAGGAATTCACGTTCAAAATTTCGCCGAACGCGTTTTTCCAGACGAACACGAAGCAGGCGGAGAGGTTGTATTCGCAGGTCGCGGAGTTCGGCGATTTCAGAGAAACCGACAGCGTGCTTGATTTGTACTGCGGAACGGGTTCGATTTCAATTTTTATTTCCGGCCTCGTGAAAAATGTAACGGGAGTAGAACTAATAAAGGAATCGATAGAAAGCGCTGAAGAGAACGCGAAACTTAACGGCATAAACAACGTTAGATTTATTACGTCTGACATAAAGGATTTTCTTGAAGAAGAAGGCGTGACGTCAGGATTCAATAAACTTATTCTCGACCCTCCCCGCTCGGGACTTCATCCCGACATTTGCGATGTGATAAGCGGAAAGGACTTTGAGAAGATTGTTTACGTTAGTTGCAATCCCGCGACGCAGGCACGGGATTTGAAAATCATAATGAGCGGGGACAAGTATGAGATTGGAAGGATTCAGCCGGTGGACATGTTTCCGCAGACGTATCACATTGAAAATGTAGTTGAACTAAATCTTAAACGTATATAAATTGTTATAAATCATATAAAACACTGAATTTAATGACGTATTGATACCATTTTTCTAAACAAACGAAACAATCATGGAAAACAAAGCAGTTATCCTCTGGGTTGATGACGAAATAGATTTACTCAAATCAAACATACTTTTTCTCAAACAGAAAGGTTACGACGTTTACGAGGCGACTAACGGCGACGACGCAATTCAATTCATCAAGGACAACGATGTCGATCTCGTGTTCATGGATGAAATGATGCCGGGTAAGGGCGGTCTCGAGACTCTTTCTGAAGTCAAGGACCTGAAACCGGGTCTTCCCGTGGTGATGGTGACCAAGAACGAAGAGGAAAGCCTGATGGAAGACGCTATCGGGAAAAAAATATCCGATTACCTGCTCAAACCAGTAAATCCGAAACAGGTCCTTCTCGTCTGCAAAAAATTTCTTGAGGGCAGGAAATTAAAGGGTGACCAGGTATCGAGGGACTACATTCAGGAGTTCAATCAGATATCGATGTCGCTGATGAACGAACTGACGTGGGATGAATGGATTAACATACACGTGAAGATGACGAACTGGGAACTTGAACTCGACGAACATCCCGAACTCGGACTGAAGCAGACCGCGATAGACCAGAGGCGTGAGTGCAACGTGGAATTTTCGAAGTTTGTTGAAAAGAACTACAAGAACTGGCTTGATGACAACGACAAGGCGCCCGTGCTTTCGAACAGGGTGGTAGATAAGTACTTAATACCCGAAATTGATAATTACAAATCCGTATTCCTGATAGTGGTCGACTGCATGCGTCTTGACCAGTGGCTGGTTATGGAAAGATATCTTGAAAACTATTTCCGCATCAGCAAGGATTATTATTATTCACTGCTTCCGACTGCTACGCCTTACAGCAGGAACGCCATCTTCGCGGGGCTTTATCCTTCGGAGATTGAAAAGCATTATCCCGATTTATGGCGTACAGGCGACGACGAAAATTCAAAGAACAATTACGAAAAGGAGTTTCTTCAGAAACTGCTCGAAAGAAGGAAAATAAAACTAAGAAACGAACTCCGGTACACGAAGATAATGGATTCGGATTTCAGCAGGGGAATCGAGAGCAGGATACTTTCATTCTGCAATAATCACGTGAACGCGCTCGTTATAAATTTCGTGGATATGATAGCGCATTCGAGAAGCGATACGGCGATACTGAAGGAAATCGCGCCCGACGAATCCGCCTACAGGTCGCTGACGGAATCGTGGTTCGAGCATTCGTCATTCTTCGGAATGCTTAGGCAGTTATCGACTAAATCCGACTTGAAAATAATTCTTACGACGGACCACGGAAGCATCAGGTGTCTTCACGGCGTAAAAGCGCTCGGCGACAAGGAATCCGCCACTAATCTTCGATACAAGTACGGAAGAAACGTGAAGGCGGAACCTCGCAACGCCATTTTCGTAAAAAATCCGCTTGATTACAGGCTTCCCGTCAGAAACGGCATAGTGAATTATATTATCGCGAAGGAAGATTTTTATTTTGTGTATCCGACAGACTACCATAAATTCCTGAATTATTACAACGACACATTCCAGCACGGTGGAATTTCGATGGAAGAGATGATACTGCCCGTTGCATTTCTGGAGAGCAAGGGATGAGGCTGGTCTCGCGTTCAGAGGAAGATACCGTTAAGCAGGGTGAATTATATTCCGCCGGTCTGAAAGCAGGAGACATAATAGGTCTCGACGGTAATCTTGGAACCGGGAAGACTCAATTTGTAAAAGGCATCGCGAAGGGATTCCGTGTCAGGGAAATCGTGAACAGTCCGACATTTATAATTGTGAATGAATACGAAGGCTATATTGAGAATCGGTTGATAAAAATTTTTCATTTTGACCTTTACCGGCTGGGTACTCCCTCAGAACTAGGGACACTCGGATTTGATGAATATGCAAGCGGGGATTCAATTTGCCTGATTGAGTGGCCTGATTTAGCGGAGAAATATCTCGGAAAACCGTTGAAAAAGGTCAAATTTTCTTATGGAAATGGTGAAAATGAGCGAATTATTGAAATAAATCACTAATATTTGAATATTTTATTAATAGACTGCGCATTTAAAAAAATTGAATTTGCCTATAACAAAAAAGGCAATTTTATTATATTAAATGTTCTGAAACCTGATGAGAACGCGGATAGTCTTGTTTATGAAATCAGAAAAGCGTTCGACGCTTCTGGTTTGGATTTCAGCGAAATTGAATGCATAGGTTTATCGAACGGTCCCGGCTCGTTTACGGGCATAAGGATTGGTTCGGCGATAGCAAAAGGCATTTGTTTCGCGGGAAGAGCAAAGTTAGTCGAACTTGTTACAATCGACATTGTCGCGGGTAAGTTTAAAGAGAACGCGGGGGGGAAAACCGTAAAGCCTCTGATTTATACATATTCCAGCGGAAATGAATATTACACTGCGGATTACAGACAATCAGGCAATGAAATAGAAAGAATTTCCGACTACAGCATAATCAAATCCGCGGATCTCGAAAGCGGTAAAATGTATCTTATAAACGAAAAACCGGGCAAGGAACTGCCTACGGGTTTGCAGGTCAGGGATTTATCAGGCATGACGAACGCCGAATCTATGTACGCGTTGACGTTGAAAGCGGCGGAAGAAGGCAGGTTCAGCGATTACAGGAAGAGCGAGCCTTTTTATATGAAGGAAATGCTTTTCAGAAAAAACTGACATACCTAAGGAAGCATTAAATGCTTTCTCAGATACGGCATTTTTTTAAAACTAAATTATTGAACAATGGCATGGTTTAAAAGAAGCGAGAAGAACATTACGACTGATACACCCAAGCAGGACGTGCCCGACGGAATGTGGATTAAGTGCGACGAATGCGGCGAAATGATGCATAAGAAACAATGGGAAGGGAATTCTTACACGTGTATCAAGTGCGGTTTTCATTTCAGGATTGGAAGCAACGAATACTTCAATCTGCTGTTCGACGAGGGCACTTTCAAGGAATACGACAAGAAGATGAAATCGGTCGACACGCTCAAGTTTACGGATACGAAACCTTACGATAAAAGAATTGACGAGACTATCAAGAAGACGGAACTAATGGACGCAATCAGGTGGGGGACGGGTGAAATAAACAAACTGCCGTGCGTAATAGCCTGCATGGACTTCAGTTTCATCGGCGGCAGCATGGGTAGCGTAGTAGGAGAAAAAATCTGCAGAGCCGTAGACAAAAGTATAAAAACAAGAACTCCGCTGTTTATTATTTCATCGAGCGGCGGCGCGAGAATGATGGAAGGCGGCATATCACTTATGCAGTTGGCGAAGATATCGGCGCGTCTCGCGAAACTCGCAGAAGAAAAAGTACCATACATTTCGATAATAACGAACCCGACAACAGGCGGCGCGAGCGCATCATACGCGATGCAGGGCGATTTGAACATTGCCGAGCCGAACGCTCTTATCGGATTCGCGGGTCCAAGGGTAATAAAGCAGGCTACGGGCAAGGATTTACCGAAGGGATTTCAGCGTTCTGAGTTTCTGCTCGAGCACGGTTTTCTCGATTTGATAGTCGACAGAAAGAACATGAAAGAAAAACTTACACAACTGCTTAACCATTTCGCGGTTTGAAAGTAATAAAGGACATACGGGCGATGCAGGAAATATCCGAGTTCCTGCGGAGGACGGGCAAGAAAATCGGGTTGGTTCCCACGATGGGTTACCTTCACGAAGGACACGTCGAATTATTAATCGCGGCGAAGGATGAATGCGACATCGTCATCGCGAGTATTTTTGTCAATCCCGCGCAGTTTCTTCCCGGCGAGGATTTCGAAAAGTATCCGCGGGATTTCATGCGCGATTATTTTATCTGCAAGCAGGCAGGAGTCGATTACATATTCAACCCTGAGGCGGAAGAAGTTTACGGCAAGGATTACAAAACGTACGTAAGCATAAACGATTTGTCTGACAGATACGAAGGAAAGTTCAGGCCGGGACATTTCACAGGAGTCGCGACTATAGTCCTTAGATTATTCAATATAACTAAGCCTCACCGCGCATACTTCGGGCAGAAGGACGCGCAGCAGGTTGTCACGCTCAGGAAGATGGTAAAGGATTTAAACGTTGACGTGGAAATACGCGTCTGCGAAACGCTTCGAGAAGAAAACGGTCTGGCAAAAAGTTCGAGAAATGTTTATCTGGACGATAAGCAAAGGGAAGACGCCTCGGTTCTAAATGAAGCCTTAAATCTCGGGAAAAATATGATATTAAAAGGAGATTTCGATGATTACAAGAGCGTCAAGAAAGCGATGAGGGACTACATTGAAACGAAAACTCTCGAATGTTCGTTACAATATATTGCGATAACCGACAACGAGTTGATGGAAAAGATTGATGATTTAAAGAATTACGAAGGAGAGGTCCTGATTTCGCTTGCAGCGTTTTTCGGCAAGACGAGGTTAATCGACAATATTTTATTTACAAAGTAAATTCAAAGGATATTTTTTGATGCAAAGAATAATGTGCAAATCCAAGATTCACAGAGCGCACATAACACAGGCGGAACTGTATTACGAAGGGAGTCTTACGCTTGATACGGCATTAATGGATGCAGCGGGAATGCTGCCGTACGAGCGTGTTCAGATAGTTAACGTAAACAACGGCGAGAGGTTCGAGACATACCTTATTCCCGGAAAGCGCAACAGCGGAGTCGTATGCCTCAACGGCGCGGCGGCAAGGCTCGGCGCCGTCGGCGACCAGGTAATAATAATAAGTTACGCGGTTTACGACGAAAATGAATTGAAGAAATTCAAACCCGTGAAAGTGTTCGTGGATAAGAAAAATAAAATAAAGAAATAATTCGTTGTAAAAATATTTTAACATAGGCTGCTGCGGCAGCCTTTTTTATTTCGAAAAACGCAGGCTGATTCATTGAAAAACAAACATCGCGGAATGTTGAAATAATACAAGGAAATAACTATCTTGATTGAATAAGAAAGGAGATAATATAATGAAGAATTTGAAAGAATTTCTCGGCGACAAGAGGATGCTGTTCGTAAAATCGGGCATGTGCGTTTATGATGTCGCGAAGTTCATGGATTTGCACAATATCGGCGCCGTGCCTGTGCTTGACAAGGAGCAGGGGCTGCTCGGGATTTTTTCCGAAAGGGATTTGCTCAGAAGATGCATAGTAAAGGGTTTAGACCTCGGAAAGACCGCGGTGGATGAAGTAATGACAAAGGATGTGGTTGTGATTGATGCTTCGGACACGCCCGAATACTGCATGCAGATAATGAAGCAGCAGTGCATCAGGCACATGCCGGTTATTGAAGAGAATAAGTTAATAGGAATTGTCTCGATGCGGGATCTTCTGCTTCACGACGTCAAGATTAAAGATGAAAAAATCGATTTGCTAAACACATACATACAATACAACGGTTAAAAAATGACAAGAAAAATTCTTTTGATATCCGATGACAAAGATTTCAAGAGTTATCTGAACATAGTCACGCTTACGATAACAAAACTTAACCATCAGATTACATTTACGGATGACGTCAGCGATATTTATTCCGACTTCATACTGATTGACATGGACGACGATTTTGACGGACGGCTTGAATTAATTAAGAAATTCAGGCAGACGGGAGTGCAGCCGAACAAAAAAATCATATCGGTGAAATCCGAATTAGACGACGATATCAGGAAGAGAATATTCAAAGCCGGATGCGACAGCGTCATGAAAAAGAGTGAGTTCAATTCCGCCGCAAGCAACATTCTGATATATTAATCTTTCCAACTCAGGTAATAATTCTCGTCGTTTAATTCCCTCGCGAAATTGGTTAATTTCAGGGGCTTAAAAGTATCCATCATCACGGCAGTCTCAACCGTTTCAAGTTTTCCAAGAGCCGCTTCGGTTGTTCCCGGGTGCGGTCCGTGTGTCAATCCGCCCGGATGAAGGCTTATGGACGCGTAATCAACTCCTTTCCTGCTGAAAAAATTTCCATCCGCGTAATAAAGGACCTCGTCGCTATCAACATTACTGTGGCTGTATGGTACCGGCACGGCGAGTGGATGATAGTCAAGAAGTCTTGAAACGAATGAGCACACGACGAATCCCGGAGCCTCGAATGTCTGATGTATCGGCGGAGGCATGTGAATTTTTCCAGTAATAGGCATGAAGTCGTCTATGTTGAATATCCACGGGAAGTAGAAACCGTCGTAGCCGACAACATCAAACGGGTGAAAATCATAATGTACGGAATAAATCTTGTTTTCCTTCTTTACCTTTACGATGAAATCGCCCTTATCGGAGGATGTGAACAAACTCTCAGGCGCGCGGATATCCCGTTCGCAGTAAGGCGAATGTTCGAGCAACTGTCCGAACTCGTTCCTGTATCGTTTCGGAGTCTTTATCGGTCCCGTCGATTCAAACACAAGAAGCCTCGGCGCAGTCTTATGCACGAGCCTGAAAGTTATGCTTCTGGGAATTACGATGTAATCGCCTTTCCTGAAATCGAGAAATCCGAAATTCGATTCGAGCGTTCCTTCGCCCTCGTGAACGAAGATGAGTTCGTCACAGGTGGCGTTCCTGTAAAAATAATCCATTTGCGATTCGGGTCTGCACACGCTCATAATAACATCACTGTTAAACAGAACGGGTTTCCTTCCGGTAATGAAGTCGAGTTCGGACTTTAATCCTTTTGTCTTGAAATGATAAGGACGGAGACCCGCATTCCATTCCACGGGCAAAGCATCTACAATAACTTTTTCTATGCTGTCAATTTTCGCGGGCGGATTAATATGATACGCATTTGACAGAATGCTGTCGAAGCCTATCGTTGAAAACAATTCCTCGTGATAAAGTGATCCGTCGGGCTGCTTGAACTGAGTATGTCTCTTTTGAGGTATTTTACCGAGTTTATGATAAAAGGGCATATTTTTTCTTTTTATGTTATAACAATATAATAACTGAAAAAATTTATAAATACTTCGAATTGGATACCGTGATGTAATATTCACAACTAAGACACGGAGGGCACGATTTATTTTTCTGCTTCCCAAACCGGAGATTGGGAAGGACGGAAGGAGGATGGTTCCGGTAAAAAGAAAAAGCCGTTCGGAGAACGGCTTTTTGTATTTCGGAAATACTAAAGTTACTTCTTAATTAATCTCCAATTGCTTCGAGATATCTTTCCGCGTCAATGGCCGCCATGCAGCCTGTTCCGGCCGCGGTAATCGCCTGTCTGTAAACCGAGTCCTGAGCGTCGCCGCAGGCATAGACACCTTCGATTTTTGTTTTTGAAGATGATTTTTCCGTTATAAGATAACCGACTTCATCCATGTCGAGTATGCCTTTAAGGAATTTTGTATTCGGCTCGTGCCCTATCGCGATGAAAACGCCTTCGCAGGGATGGAAAGTTATTTCACCTGTCTTAACGTTTTTAAGGTTAACGCCTGTTACGGATTTTCTTCCGTTTTCGTTCGAGCCTACAACTTCGTCTATAACAGTATTAAGGGCGAATTTAATTTTCGGATTTTTCTTTGCTCTTTCGAGCATGATGTTCGAAGCGCGGAATCCCTCTCTTCTGTGGATTAGCGTCACCTCCGACGCGTGATGAGTCAGGTAATTCGCTTCCTCCATAGCGGTGTCGCCGCCGCCTACTACCACCACTCTCTGATTTCTGAAAAAGAAGCCGTCGCAGGTCGCGCAGGCGGAGACTCCCGAGCCCATGTAATTTTTTTCGGATTCGATTCCGAGGTATCTCGCGGACGCCCCCGTGGCTATGATGACTGTATCGGCTGTATATTCGGTATTATCGTCAGCCCAGACCCTTAAGGGTTTTGAGGAAAAATCGACTTTATTGATTGTCTTGAAAAAACTCTGCGCTCCGAATCTCTGCGCTTGTTTCCTCATAATGTCCATCAGTTCGGGTCCGGCGATTCCTTTTTCGAAGCCCGGATAGTTTTCGATGTCGGTGGTTATCATAAGTTGTCCGCCCGGCTGCGCTCCTTCAAAAATTACAGGTTCAAGATTCGCTCTTGCCGTATAAATCGCGGCTGTCAGACCCGCGGGACCTGTTCCGATAATAATAACTTTGTGCTGTCCTCTTTGAGGCATTTTAAAATATCCTTTCCGAATTATTTATTTTAAAAAATTTATTTTTTCTTCGAGTTGAGTATTGTTCCTGTTTATCTCAAGCGCTTTTTTCCAGAAGTACAGGGCTTTCTGACTGTCTTTGAGCGCATAGTGTATGTCTCCCAGATGCTCGAGAATGACGGCGTTTGAGCCGTTAACCGAAACGGCGCGTTCTATATATTCTTTCGCGGATTTATAATCCTTCATCATATAATAAATCCAACCCATCGTGTCGAGGTATGATGAATTTCCCGGCTCCTTATTGACAGCCTTTCTAACCATATCAAGCGCCTTGTTAAGGTTTTCTCCGCGCGTTGAAAGATTGTATGCATAGTTGTTCAGTATAAGCGCGTTATCGGGGTCAATCTTCAGCGCCTTTTCATACGCTTCATTCGATTCCCTGTACTGCTTGTTGCTGTTATAAGCGAGGGCGAGCGAAGATATAATGCTGAGTTCGTTAGGATTCAATTCAGCCGCTTTTTCGTAATACTTTATCGAAAGAGGAAGATTGCCGGTTCTCTGAAGAACGAGAGCATAAGTATAGTTTATCCTGAAATCATCTGGCGCGTGTGTAAGACCATTTTCAAGCACGGGTTTGGCGAGTTCGTATTTTTCAAGCGTGAAGAGAGCATAGCCGATTTGAACGTATGCGTCAGCCGACGTATCGGCGTACACTGCGCCTCTGACGAACTTATCCGCAGCATCATCGTTTTTCTTGCTCAGAATGTCGAGTTGTCCGAGATAGTAATAAGGAATCCAGTTATCGGGATTGGACTGATTCAGATACTTAAAAATGTATTCGACAACGTCAGTCGTTTTCGGATCCTGAGAAATCATATTGAAATACAATTCTCCGAGTTGAGATTTCTCACTGAATGTAAGATTATTCTTGCCGATTACTCTCGCGAATTCCTCAAAGCCTTTCTCTATCTCGTTTTTCTTAAAGTAAATTTTAACGATTTCAGCCTGAATCTGCTTGTCTGTCGGGTTCAGCGAGGCAAGCCTTTCGAATATACCTTTCGCATCGTCTTCCCTGCCGAGTTTAGAATACATCGACGCGAGGTCGAACATAAGTGAGGAATTATACGGGTCGAGTTTAAGCATGTACGACAGTATCTCGGCGCACTTTTCGTAATTCTGTTTCGAAAAATAAATATCGAACATTCGTTTGAGAACATCGGCGTCGAAGCCGTAAATATCGGTCAACTGCTCGTAAACAATAACGGCTTTGTCCTGATTTTTCAGTTCCTGATAAGAGCGCGCAAGGGAGTATAGCACAAAAATATTTTCCGGCTCCTTCGAAAGTATTTCTTCGTAGATTCCCGCCGCGATATCGACTTTTCCCGTGCCGTAATATATGTTCGCCTTAAGTATTTTATATTCGTTGTTATCCGGGCTGAGTTTCAGCGCGTTGTTTATTTCAAGAAGCGCATCCTGAAGTTTTCCTGTTTTCAGGTTTATGTTCGCGATAGCGAAGTAAATACCGGGCGCTTTATTTCGCCTGAGCGCCGTCCTGTAGTATTCCATCGCGGTATTATAATCTTCCCTTAGTTCAGCCGATTTTCCCGCGACGAAGAGGGACAATGACTCGCTGTCGATTCCGTATTCCGTGCTGTCCTGTGAAAAAGCACCCGAAGGAATAAGAAATAGAGTTAAAAGAAATATTTTTAAAAGCCGTGACATAAATCAAAAATATATTTACGGGCATAAAGTCAAAAGGTAAAAATTTGAGTTAAAAATTTGATTTGTATGACTTATATTTATGAATATTAAATTTTGATGAACGCAGAAACGATAATATTCGCAATAGCAGGCCTCGCGGCGGTAATAACGGCATTACTGATGATAACGAGAAAGAATCCTGTTATCAGCGCAATTTACCTGATACTGAATTTCTTCACGGTAGCCGTCATTTATCTTTTGCTGAAGGCGCAGTTCATAGCCATTATACAGATTCTTGTATATATGGGGGCGATAATGGTGCTGTTCCTGTTCGTGATAATGCTTCTGAATCTGCGGGAGGAAAGCAAACATACAGAGGAGTTTTCATACAAGAAAATAACGTCACTGCTTTTATCGATTCTGCTCTTCGCTCTTCTGGGACTCACGGTATATTTCGGTTTCACAACTAAAGAAATGAACGAAAGCGCGGAGAAAATCGGAACCGCGGAACATCTCGGAAAACTGCTTTTCACAACCTATTCATTTCAGGTGCTTGCGGCGGGCATGCTGCTGCTGGCCGCGGTGGTCGGCGCGGTAATGCTTGCGAAGAAAAAATTCGAGTAAAAATTTCCGAACCCGCATAAACTTCCCAATTTAAGTAACCCCGATGAGGGGTAAAAAAATTCCTTGCATAAAACGGCGCGTTTTTTGTAATTTTGCTTATGAGGAGTAAAAGAAAAAATTCGAATATGAAAAAAACAATGGCTGTAATATCGCTGCTGTTAGTTTCGTTCCTGCTAAATTCCTGCGGCTCGTTGACTTATATTACCGATTCCTGGCAGAAGCCGGATTACAAGGGCAGAAAGTACAGCAAGATTCTGGTTTGGGTGCTTGCGAAAGAGAGTTCGTTTTCCAGGCGCATTATTGAGGACAAAATTGTGAGCGGGCTGAAATCGTCGGGCATCAGTGCGATGCCTTCTTACGACAGGTTCGCGTCCGATATACTCGAGAGCGGGGAAAACTTGTCCGACGAAAATGCAAAGGAAGAAAAACTGATGAGCATAGTCAGGTCAGCGGGAGCGGACGGCGTGCTTCTGCTCGCGGTGAAAGACATTAAGAAATATAAAAGTTATTCTCCCGGTTACTACGGTTATCCGTTTTACTCATATTACTACAATTCATACGAGAGCGTTTTCGGAGCTTATTCAATCAATTCAAATGTATTTTTTGAGAGCGGATTAATCGACCTTAATACGAACCAACTCGTTTATTCGGTAATGTCGGAAACCGTGAATCCAAGGTCTGTAAAGGATTTCGCCGATTCGTTCTCTTCCAAACTCGTTGGCACGCTCGTGGAAGATGGAATCGTGAGAAAATGATTTGCACCCAACATAAGCGTTGGCCGGGATAAAAATATTATTAATCCGGAAATTTTTGAGTGTGGGATTTGATATTCAGATATATCAGCCATATAATTTCAGACTGAGTAAATTAATCAATAATGCCGTAAACCCCCATAATTTACATACTGTTTTTTCAGTTTGATACAATATATACTCTTGCTATATTTAACATTCCTTACAATGGTTAAATTTATATCAGCAATATCCTGAAAATCTTGAGGATGCCAAACCTTGTATTTAGGTTCGCAGTATGATAAAAGAAAATATTCTCAGCATAAAATATTTCTGTTTCATTCTCATAATTCCGGGAATAATACTAAGTTCTTCCGGAACTCTCCGCGGTCAGGGTACAACACATCAAGAAAAAAAGTTTTCGACAGCGATACAAGCGGGGTATAATATTCCACAGAATACAACCGGAAATTCCAATGACAGGATAGACGGCGGTTTTTTGATAAGACCTTCGGTGCATTATAAGTTTTCGAATAATGTTACAGGACTTTTAGAGTTTAATATTAGCAGTCACACGGAACATTCGAAAAAAACATCGAAGCCCGTTACATTTCGTTCGATTAATTTGGGATTACGGATATTTCCTGAGCCTAAGAATAAGTTTTATCTCAAAACTGAAATTTCATATTTCGTCGACGACGGATTTCCGATCTTACTTCTGCCTCAATTAGTCGGCGGCGTAGGAAATGATTTCAACGTTTACCACAACCTAGATGTTTTCGGCGAGGCGGAAATAATAACAGAAGTATTTGCAGGATTCAGTCTTTCGTTTTCCATTAGCGCCGGTATAAAATATAGTTTATTTTAGCGCTAAAAAATCAAATAATATAAAGCCGGAATGTTATTTCGGCTTTTATTTATATAATGTCGAAGTTAGTATATTTTCTCAGGACTTCAGGAACGACAATATTTCCTTCCTTCGTCTGGTTCGCTTCAAGCAGAGCGACCATCAGACGTGAAGTCGCAAGACCGCTGCCGTTTAGTATGTGGACGAGTTCGGTCTTTGTCTTTCCGCCTTCAAGAGTTTTCTTATAGCGGATTTTGGCGCGCCTGCTTTGAAAATCGGTGCAGTTGCTAACCGACGAAGCCTCGAGCCATTTATTTTCCGCATATGACCAGACCTCAATATCGTAGCATTTACTGGCGGAGAAACCGATGTCGCCCGTGCAAAGTTCTATCACTCTGTAATGAACGTTTAGCGCCTGAAGTACGGCGCAGGCGTCGGCAAGCATTTTCTCGAGTTCCGCGTATGAATTTTCTGGCGGACAGAAGTTTATCAGTTCGACCTTATTGAACTGATGGACGCGAAGGAAACCCTTCGTATCCTTTCCGTAACTTCCCGCTTCGCGGCGGAAGCAGTTTGTGAATCCGCAGTATTTAACCGGAAGTTCGTCTTCCTTTAATATTTCGTCGCGGTGAATGTTTATTATCGGCACTTCCGCTGTAGGTATCGCGAAAAAATCGTCTTCGCTGATTCTGTACATATCGTCCTCGAATTTCGGCACTTTCTCCGCCGCTTCCATAGAAGCGCGATTCACTAGCACGGGAGTCATAACTTCCCTGTATCCCTTCGAAATATGCGTGTCGAGCATGAAGCAAATCAACGCTCTCTCGAAAGTAGCGCCTTTACCCTTGTAGAGCGGGAAGCCGCTTCCCGTAATCTTCGCGCCGCGTTCAAAGTCCAGAATGTCGAGTTTCTTCGAAAGTTCAATATGGTCTTTCACCTTGAAGTCGAAATTCTTTTTCTCGCCCCAAACAGTTCTTTCTATGTTATCGTCGGCGCTTTTACCGTAAGGCACTTCGTCGGCGGGCAGGGCGGGAACATAATAAAGAAGATTTTCAATTTCCGTTTCGATATTTCTTAAATCGACGTCCAGTTGCTTTACGTCATCGGATACTTTTTTCATTTCGGCGATTTTCTCCGAGGCGTCCTGCTTGTTCTTTTTCATTACAGCGATTTCGTCCGATACTTTGTTTCTTATTTCTTTAAGCGAATCGGCTTTCTTTACAACTTCAAGGCGTTTCGAATCGACTTCCTGAATTTTGCTGATAACTTCGGTGTCTTCGTTTCTGCGCTTAAGTTTTTCAATGACCTGAGCGGGGTTTTCTCTAATTAATTTGATGTCAAGCATAATATGTATTTTTAATAACCGAGTTGGTATTTTAATAATTGCAGGGATTCGACCGTGCCCATCGGCTCGAAGCCGAGTTCCGACTGGGCTTTCAGCGTTATAAGCCCTGAATTAAGCGGACGCGGCGCGGGCTGGTTGAGGTCCCTTGTTTTGATTGTTTTAATCAGTTCTTTCTTGTATCCGAAAACATCGCACAGTTTGAACGTGAAGTCGAGACGCGATTCAATGTCCCTGCCGGCGATGTTGTAAATTCCTTCCTTCTCCGCCTCGATGAGTTTAAGCGTGCCGTAAGCGAGGTCGTCCACTATCGTGCTGTTGCCTATCTGGTCGTCGACTATATTAATCCGTTCGCCTGCGGAAAGTTTATTCACGAGCCAGGTCGCGAAATTAGGTTTCACCTTATTTCCCGCTCCATAGAGAACCATAGTTCTTATTATCGCGTTCTTTATGCCGCTTGACACAAGGGCATTCTCGGCAGCGAGTTTCGTGCGGCCGTAGAATGAAATAGGGTTTGGGACGTCAGTTTCGTCATAAGGACCGTTCTTCCCGTCAAAAACGTAGTCGGTCGAGAAATGAACGATTTTCGCGCCTGCAGGACGCGCCGCGATAATAAGATGCTTTACTGCATCTACGTTAAGTCTCCAACTCAATTCTCTTTCAGTTTCGCATCCGTCAACGTCGGTGTAAGCCGCGCAGTTGACAATAATGTCAGGAGAAGCATCAGCGACGGCTTTTTTTACTTTCTCTTTTGAAGTAATATCGAGTTGAATATACTCCTGATTGATGTTGATATTCGATTTCTCCTCAACCGAAGAAAGCACGAGTTCAAAATCGGATTCTCTGGTGAAGATTGAAACTACCGCCTGTCCGAGCAGTCCGTTGGAGCCGGTAATAAGTATTTTGCCTTTTTTCATTTATTTCAGTTTATACAAATCGTCAATTCCCGAAAGGGAGGCTTTGAGCGAGGCTATGCGCGTAGCGTAGCGGAGACTCTTGTTAATATCCCTGTTCTTCGAAAAATCAAGCGCGAACGAAGACGCGAAAACATCTCCGCAACCCGTGCTGTCGATGAAGTGCGGGTTCTCGACGGCATTTATGTCAATCCTGTCGATGTCAAAATATTTTTCGTCGCCGAACTTTTTTTCGGTTCTTATGAACCCGCTAACGCCCACTTTTCCGCGCGTCACAATCAGTCCGGTCATGTTTCTGTTGCGGTTAATGAGCAGTTCCTCCGCGATTTCGTATTCGTTTCTGGTCTCTTCCGTAAGAGTCTTAAGTTCGAATTCGTTCATCTGTAAAGTATCGGTAACCGAGCACCATTCTCTCCAGTTCTTAAGGTGCACGTGTTCCCTTCGTCCGTCCGGATGCGTTTTCATAACAAGGTTATGCAGGTCCATGTGCATTATACCATTAAAATTCGCTCTGATTTCCTTCAATGTTTCCAGAGTTATGTCGACTCCGGAAATCATATTCACAAGAACCGCGTCCGTGTCAGGTAGAAAATCCTTGATGCCTTCAAAAGGCGTTGTGTACGTCGGCGACGTCGACTGTTCGAGTCTCGCCGTCTTACCCGAATTATATGTCGAGTAGTACAGATTGACTTTTCTGGTCGGATGATTGGACCTGTTCACTCCGTCTGTGTTTATGTTCGGATATTTTCTCAACAGTGAAGTAATGTTTTCGAACTCATCGCTTCCGAGATTCATTACCGGATACACCGTATCCCGCGGTCCTGAAAGCACAGCAAGGGCGATTACGGAATATAATATCCCGCCGTAACTGTGAATGATTTCACCTCCGGAAGTGTGTATCAAATCAACGCAGGGTTCTCCGATTACTATGTATTTCATTATTTAATCAAATGCCTTTCTTAATTGCTCTCTGGAATTCTTCTTTCCGGCTATTCCGCCGAAATTCACTGTAATGGAGCCGAGATGAGTAAAACCGAGGTCTTCGGAATTTTTCAAAGCATAATCAAATGTAAAGAGACTGTAATTAATTCCTATACCCGCCGCGAATGTTGATGGCTGGCTGCCGACGCCCGCGCGCAGGTCGAGTAAATCCAGTATGCTGTATTCGATGCCACCTCTCACCGAAACGGTATACTTAATGTCTTTCTCTATTTCCGCGATGAACCTGAAATTATCGAGCGGCTGATACGTAAAACCAGTCCGATAGACCTGAACGATTTTTTCTTCAGCATCGCCGATTTTGCTTCCTGTTATATTCTTACCGAAAAATCCCCATTGCAGGAATTTTGCAAGGTAAGCCATCACGCCGACATCAAGCCCGAAGGATGTAGCGGACCCGTAATTCTGTATGTGCAGGTTATAAAGGTTAAGATTGAGACCGTAAAAAATTCTGTTCTTAAATCCGTTGCCATACGAGACTATGAAGTTGTTTTCCCTATACAGATCGAAACCATAGGTTTTGAACGCTGCTCCGAACACCCCGAATTTAGTGGGCTCCGCATAAGTGAGCGCCGCGGTTGACAGGTCGGTCAGTCCGTACGGCGCGGGGCTGTAAAACAGAGAAAACTCTCTGTATTTCATCTGTCCGAGTCCTGCGGGATTGTAAAAAACCGCAAGCGAATTATCGGAGAGTGAAGTAAACGCACCGTTCAACCCCGTCTGCCTTGCGCCAACGTCAGTGTTCTCAAATTGCGCAGAAGCAAGACACGGGAACAGGAAAAACAATATTAAAAATAGTCTTTTCAATTGTATTGATTATTAAAAATAAGAATTCAAAATTAAATTAGAAATTAAGAAAAATAAAAATGTTAAAAAGGTTCATAATAAGTATCTTTTTGCTGACAGTGATTTTTGCATTGAAAACGAATGCTCAGGATTTTGACATGACAGTGACATTAAATACAGACGTTCTGTCTGCCGAGGCGAAAGACAGGGTCAAGGACATGAAGCAGCAACTTGAAGATTATTTCAATAAGAACAAGTTTTACGATAACTCGCTTTTCAATGAAAACAACAAGTCGGGAGCGGAAGCGTATAAAATAAAGGCTCAGATACAGATTACCTTCAGCGGCACAAACGGTTTTGACCAGTACGACGCGAAACTTCTTATAATAAGCCAGAGAATAATCGACAAGAGCGATAAGAAGACAAATCCCAAGTACACGGTTCTTTTCAAATACATCGACGACAGGATATCGTTCGCGTACACGCGCGCGATTCAGTTCATAAAAAATGATGTGAGGTTTGATTCTTTCCTGAGCCTGTTCGATTATTACGCGTATCTGATGCTCGGTTTCGACCAGGATTCTTTTTTCCCGAAGGACCACCCGAAGAACAGGAGCGTTTATTTCCAGAAGGCAATAGACATTTGCAACAAGCCGATTCCGCCCGACAACAGGAATGGATGGACGGAAACAGGCGGAGGTTCAAAACCGTCAAGACTTGTTCTCGTTCAGGAACTGATGAATACCAGATTCGACGATTACAGAAACGCGTTTTACGAGTATCACTGGATGGGGCTGGATTCGCTCGGACTAACGCGAAACGCGTATGCTTACATAATAAACGCGCTTGATAAAATGGGTAAACTTAAAAAGAAAGAACTCAAAGCGTACAACGTCGACTTGTTCTTCGAAACGAAGGCGCAGGAAATTGCCGACGTGTTTCTAAATTACGGCGACAGAGGAATTTATGACAGACTGATACAGATTGACCAGGCGCATCAAAGAATTTATGAAGAGGCAAAAAAGAAAGCGCGTTAGCGGGTCAATCTTCAATTGTAAATCTTCAATCTTCAATGTTCAATTAATAGCGGAATAAAATAGAGCGAAGAGCATAAATTTAAAAAGGCATCACGAGGATGCCTTTTTTTGTTTTACTTCCGCGCCGCATTTTCGCAGCAGTGAATCCGCGGCGGGAGAAATTTCTTAAATCTTTATCATCTCAATTTCTTGTTTCCCGAGTTTCCATTGTTCGTGTTCTTGCCGCTTTTATTCTCC
This sequence comes from Ignavibacteria bacterium, assembly GCA_035561235.1. Taxonomy (GTDB): domain Bacteria; phylum Bacteroidota; class Ignavibacteria; order Tepidaquicellales; family Tepidaquicellaceae; genus CAIKZJ01. The sequence goes on along the minus strand of DATMXZ010000197.1, from coordinate 3,647 downwards.
GTATTTCTTTTGCCGGTATTTATATTCTTGTTTCCGCTGTCGTTTTTACTGCCGGAGAACTTTTTTTCGGTGTTCTTAGGCGCCGTGTTTTTTTGAGTGTTTTCCTTTGAGACGTTTTTTTCACGACTGCCTGTGTCGCTTTTTTTGTTTAATCCGGTTTTCTTACTCGTTTTCGTGCCTGAATTTTCTTTGCTGACTCCCGAATTATTGCCGCTTTTTGTTACTTTCGTATTCTGCTGTCCGGTCCTGTTCGTATTTTCCTGTTTTGTCTTAGTAACTTCTTTTTTCTTAACGGTTTTCGTTCCTGTCTCTATGTTCCCGCTTTTTGTATTCTTTAGTTTGCTCTCTGACGTCAGGTCTTTTGTTTTCTCTTTATTACCGTTTCCGGTAATGTTCGCGTCCTTATTCTTGTTTTCATCTTTCACATTGGTGATTTGCTTATTACCCGTGTTTTTTGAGTCTGATTTATCGTCCGGTTTGTAAGCGTATATACCGCTTTTTACAACCTTCGAGTCTTCCTTTGATTCAGTATAGTTTATGTGCTTGACGTCGATTTTCTTTCCCATCGTTTTTTCAATATCCTGAACGGGCGGACCCGCGCTTACAATTTTACCGTTGAGATACTTATTAGTCTGCGTGGTCATCGATGATTTCGATATTAAATCCTTGTTGAGTTCGGAACTGACAATCAGGTTACTGTTGATTTTCGGGTCAAGCATTTTATGGCGCTCGACAAACACCCAGTGCGTGTAGTGTCTTTCGTAATACCTGTGATAACTGAACGTTCTGTGAAATCTCGGGTACCGGGGATACCATCCCACGTGATAATCGGAGTAGCACCAGTCAACCCAGGAAGGCGCCCAGTGCCGGCCGGGAATCCAAATCCAACCGTAGTAGGCGGAATACACCCATCTGCCGTAATGGTAAGGCGCCCAGCCCCACTTATAGTAAGAATGCCAGTACCAGTTGTAATCGGTATAAATCCATCTTCCGTTTGAATACGGCGTCCAGCCAGAGTGATAACCTCTGGGCTGCCAGACGAAGACAATCGTGAAATTATCGGCTTCGGTATTACTGCTGTAACCGCTTCCGGTGCCGTCTTCATCGGAAGTCTGCTCGGTGAGTTCCGCTTTAGTTAACTGTATCCACTCGCCGTCACTTGAAAGGTCATCGTACATTGACTTGTAATCGGTAGAAGCATCGAAAAGGTCTTCGTCGTCATCCACTTCTTTATCATACTGCTGCTGAGAGTATAAAGAACTGTTAACGGTGAAGAGCAATGCCAATGACAGAGCCGAAACCGCCAGAAAATTCTTTATTCGAATTATCGTTTTCATTTTAGTCAGATTTAATTCTAAAAATTTGACAATTCAAACGCGGATTGAGTTTAACGCATAAGGCTCTTTTCTCTTCGCATTATCACTTCTTTTGTCTTTTCACTCTGCAATTCTCTCAACGCATCGTTCGCAATCCACTTAGAAGTTTTACTGACGTTTTTGCGGATTTGTTCCGCGGTTCTGACGGCGTATCCGTGAAGTATCCTGTTTCTTTTTCCAATTTGCCTCAATGCCCAGTTGACGGCTTTTTTAACGAAGTTTCTTTCATCCGTACTGTTGCGGTAAATTATTTCCAGAAAATCGATGAATGTTTTGTCAGGCTGTTTTTTGTCGTGCACGGCGAGCACTGCCATCATAACAAAACCCGCGCGTTTTTCGAATTCTTTTTCCTTTTTTATCCATTCGACGGCTTTTTGATAAGCGAAAGGAGTTTTATCAAGAAGATTGCTGCAAAGTCCGTCGCAGATATCCCAGGACTTAACGTCCTTCAGCCATCTTTCAGCCTGCGCTTCCGTGACTTTCGCGGGGTCATCGATTAGGAACGCCATAATTCTCGCCTCGTGTATTCCTGTCTTCCATAGTTCGAGAGCCAGTTCGTGATTCTTCCTGTATGATTTCGCGAGGTTTCTAAGCAGGGGAATATTGCATCCGTACGCTTCGTCGAAACGTATGCCGAATCTCGCCATTCCTTCGAGGTTTTCTTTCTTTCCGTTCTTTTTAAGAACCGATAATATTTCCTCTGTTTCCTTCATATTAAATAAAAGGAGCACAAATAAATGTGCTCCTTGAGATATTTTTCAAAAAGTGAGTTTACTTAATAAGCATCATTTTCTTCACATCTTTAAATCCGTTTGATTCGAGTGAATAGAAATAAATTCCGCTTGACAGTTTTGACGCGTTAAAATCAACCGAGTATTTTCCCGCGTTAAGATTTCTGCTTAAGACGGTTGCAACTTCTTTCCCGAGCAGATCATATACCTTCAAAGAAACGAATCCGCTTTTCGAAACAGCGAAATCAATCTTTGTTATCGGATTGAAAGGATTGGGATAATTCTGGCTGAGACTGTATGAATTGACAATTTCATTTGGATTACCGGTATTTGAAACGGCGCTGAACCTGTCCCAGAAAACCTTTTTCCCCGCACCCGCGTTACCAATCCAGGCGATGCCTGCATCGGAAGGCGGTATTTCGCAAAGCGACGGTATATAGTTATTTGCCGACCACGACGGGGGATTTTCACTTATCCGCGTGGCGGTTCCGAAAGTAGAGCCTGACAGTATCGAATAAGCGTACATTATCTTGTCGGTATTATTTGTCGGCGGGCCTGTCTGGAGACTGTCCGAATAGTATGACAGGTCAAATCCGCCCGAATAATACTTAATATCAAACCAGTATTCATCCACGTTAGGATTGGCGGCGATGTCAATCGCGGTTCCGTAAGTAGTGCCCGCATCGATGCTCTTTCTTCCTTTAATGTTGATGCCACCGGTAGTGCCTGTAGTATAAACGAACCAGATATTTCCGTTATAAATTACAGACATAAATTCGGTTTTAGCAACGTTTTCGGTTGCGACATCCTGAAATCCCGAAGAAGTGAGTGTACCCGGTGACGATTGCATATATCTTGCTGCTCTGATTACAGATGTCGCGGTATCGGCAAGGACGGGTCCGTAATAATTAAGAATTAGCGAATCTCCTGCGGATATGCAAATTTTGGGCTTAACGCCTGAACTCGTTATGTTGCCTCTGTTTATCCAGGAAGCGCCGCCATTGATGGAACTGTATCTTTTAACCGCGGTTGGAAGCGTATCGTAAAAATAATAGAGTGCGCCGCTTGAAGCGCCAACTACGTCAAATGTCGATAAAATTCCGCCGTAACCTACGGATTTGAAACTTGCATTTCTGAAATTCCAGCAATAGACGTTGCTGCCGTACTGCATGAACAAATACAGGGAGTCACCGGCAGTTCCCGTACTGACAAATTTAAGTTTGGCGAATTTTGCTCTGGTGTTTATGCCTGTACTAAACAAAGACCAGGACACACCAAGGTTTGTAGATTGCATGATAATTATTCCAAGATTGGAAGTTGCCAAAGTGTCATTGATAGCAACGTATATGGTGCCTGTATTCGCGCGAACCGAAGCAATCGGTCCTATCGGTTCAAAATTGCTTACAATAACGTCATCTCCCCACAAAGGACTTTGCAGAGTAGAAAGCCCGGAAAGTATTGGCTTTTCAATTCTTATATCCTGAGCGAGAAGAGTATTAACGAGAAAAAGAGTTAAAAGCAGAAAGAATGACTTTTTCAT
>DATMXZ010000196.1:0-4390 GCA_035561235.1 Ignavibacteria bacterium | reverse complement strand
ACATAAAGGAAAATCTATGAAAAAAATCTTATTACTTTTATGTCTGACGATAATATTCGTATCAGGCATTTTCGCGCAAGACGACGACATGAAAAAGTGGATGGACTACATGACGCCGGCAAAAGAACATCAAGGTCTTGCAAAACTGAACGGTGACTGGACTTACACTTCGAAGATGTGGATGGATCCGTCAGCCGAGCCCCAGACATCATCGGGTACGGCTAAATTCGAGATGCTGCTCGGGAACCGTTACAGCCAGATGAAAGTGTACGGTAAAATGATGGGAATGGATTTTGAGGGCATCGGCGTAACGGGATACGACAATGCGGCAAAGAAATACTACAGCACGTGGGTGGATAATCTCGGAACGGGTATAATGTTAATGGAAGGTGTATATGACGAGGCAACGAAGAAGTTCGTTTACTTCGGCAAATACAACGACCCGATGACGGGCGGAGTATCGACGATGAAGGAAACGATAAAAATAATAGACGACAACACATTTGACATGGAAATGTTCAGCGTCATTGACGGTAAGGAAGTCAAGAACATGGAAATGCACTGCACACGTAAATAAGCGGATTGGAAAAATAAAGAAGAAGGGACTATAGTGGAAATAAGAAAATGGCTTGAAGCCATAAGCAAGACGATTGATACAAAAGACGCGGCAGGTTTTTCGGAGTTTCTGACGGAAGACTGCACATTCAGGTTCGGAAATCAGCCCGAAGTAAAGGGAAGGCAGGCGACGAAGGATTACGTCGCGGTATTTTTCGACATGATAGGCGGGAGCGAACACAGAATCGAGGATATTTTTGAGAAGGAAAATTCATACGTATGGCAGGGTGAAGTGCTATACACGAGGAAAGACGGCAAGAAAGTAGGCGTGAAGTTCGCTAACATTTTTCACATGGAAGGCGAACTAATTAAAGATTACCTTATATACATAGACAACGCTCCGTTGTTCGCGTAGAATTTCATACGCCGGCATATACAAATGCCGGCGTTTTATTTTCCAATTATTTGAATAAACTCAACCGGATAACCATTCTCTTCGATGAACGCGACTATGCAGCCTTCGGAGGGAGAGTTCGGTTCGATAATCACGTTTCTGTCTTTAACGGCTTCAAATACATCATCGACTTCGAAAGCGACATGCGGTTTAGTCCTGACAATTTCAGGCAGAGGGCAGTCGTCATCATACCTCATAAGTTCGATGCCGAATTCGCTTGTTTCGAATCCTACGTGATACGCTTTATAATCTTTCAGGTAAACCTCGCCCTTTTGAGGCGCATTAACCGGTATTCCAACGTGATGATATTTAAGATTAGTTTTCATTGATAAGCATAAAAGAATAATATTATCAAAAACGGAGACTGAAAAAAGGCGAAACGGGATTTAACGGGCATTGAAGAATCACGGGCAGAACTTTTAAAAAATTATGAGCGTTAAATTTTATAAGGAATAAAAGCCACTCATTCCCGGAGTACTCTGTAGATTCCTGCAAAGATAAATTCTTACTTCGGGAATGAGACCATTAAACATCCACTGAAAGATAAACAGAATCTCTTCATTTTATTACAAAATAAGTACAAAATCCGACATTAATACATCCGGCATTACACGACGAGAAAGACGACTATCGAGATAATGATCATCAGCGGTAAGAATAAAAGCGTTAGTAAGCCGAATACGCGCCCTGATTCAAACCTCGACGATCCATTTCCGTCAATGTACGTAAAGACTTTTCCTTTTCTGTAGTAACCGGCACCCGTAATATAATCGGTCACGTCCAATGAGAGGGAGCCTTTCCTATAAATTCCGACAAATTCAAGTATTCCAATAGTGAGAGCGGGTAAAAGCGAAATCAGAACAGTAGGTATGATTATACCAAGAAACGCGCCGCACAGGACATAGATACCTAACATTTTGTTTTATTAATTTAATTAAGCAATCACTTTTATGTCAAACGATTAAGCCAGTCTTCACCAGTCGCCGCTAGCGCCGCCGCCGCCGAAATCGCCGCCGCCGCCTGAGAAACCGCTGTCAGACGAGGAGGACGAGGATGAGTATGAATCCGAAGACGAATACGAGGATGAAGAATAAGACGACGACGAATATCCGCTACCCGAGACGTAGCCGCCGCTTCCCGACTTTCTGCCGAAAACAATTCCAAGAAATATACTTATGAAAATTACTCCCATTGGTATGGCAACAGCGAGCCAGGTATAATCTGCGGATTTATTTTTATTGTATTCATTGTTATCTCGGGCAGAATATTCACCTTTCACGGCGGAGAAAATCGCATTCACGCCTTTTTCGATACCGGCATAATAATCACCCGTTTTGAACGAAGGTGAGATTTCATTTTTAATAATCAGTTTTGAGAGAGCGTCGGTGAGTGCGCCTTCGAGTCCGTAACCAACTTCAATCCTCAGTTTACGGTCATTCTTAGCGATAAGAAGCAGCACACCGTTGTTGCTGCCTTTTCTTCCGATTTTATTTTTTACAGCGATGTTAAGCGCGACTTCCTCAATCGGTTCGCCGTTAAGAGACGGAATCATATAAACCACAATCTGCGTCGAAGTCGAGTCAAAGAAACTTCTAAGTTTATTCCTTAGAGAAACCAACTGAGCGGCAGTCAGCGTTCCCGTATTATCCGTAACGTATTCGGTTAGCGCGGAGGGGCTGTCTATAAGAGATTTGCCGCTTTCCTGCTGATACGCGACAGACGTCAGAATCAATGAATAAATTATAAGGAGAATTATTCTTTTCATAAAACACACTGCAAAATTAGCCGTTCAAATGAGACGTCACGACAAAATAATCAGAAAAATGGATACAGAAAATATAAAAGGCTTCAACAGTCCGAGAATATTAATAAAACAGTAATTGAGTTGAATATTGGTTTATTACTTAATAAATTAACATATATTTCCCTATTATGAAAACAAGCATCGCAATACTTTTGGCATTTATAACGATAATGGCGTTCACGCAATCTACATACGCGCAGGAATCAAATTTCTCGCTGAAAGACAGGCACAATTTCGGAATATCCGCCGGTCTCATCAATAAGACATCTGTTCTCGTATCGGGTACGGAAGTAAATACAAAAATCGGATTATCGGGAGGAATTTATTACGACTATGGTTTAAACGAAGAATTCGCGCTGGATTTTTACGCTGGTTATCTGCAAGGCGAAGTCAAATCTAATAATTATATATCTATCAACGATCCATCATTCAGTCAGACATCAGTATTCGTAACGCCGCTTCTCGCAGGAGTGAAATATTTTCCAGTTAAACTAGCATTAAATGCCAACGTGAGACCTTTCGCATCCTTTAACGCCGGGATTGTAACAGGATATTCGACTTACCATTCTCTCAGTATATTGTATTCGAATGTCGTTGAACATAAATCCCAGTCTGTTTTCGCTTGCAAGTTAGCGGCAGGCATAGACACCGCACCATCACGATGGATCAGAGTCGGAGTTCACGCGGGTTATTTATTTGCGGGCAATTTCGACGAGGCGATTGGGAATCTGAAAAATTACAGCGGCATAGAGTTCAACGTAACGGCAGGATTTTCACTTTAAAAAATTTATCAGCAAATGTTCAAGTCCGAAATATAACTCACTAAACGGGACTATTTACTAATCATAACCTTCTATACCTGCTACGGCATCACAAGAGTCTATCATTTTCTTAAATTCCTCTCTGGTTCTTCCCACGGTATAAGCGTATTTATTGTATTTCGACATAATTTTTTCCAGCATGCAATCACAGTACACTTTAATTTTTTCCTTCGGGATGTCCGGGTGAGAACCGTCATTACAGTCTTTCAGGAATATTTTTTTTTCGGAATCGGTCCAGCCGGAGGAGGAACCGTTTTTAAGCGAGACGGATTTATCGCTTTTAGCGCAGGCTATCATAAGAATAACCACAACAAGCGCGGAGATGAAAAGCCGGAAATAAATTTTCATAATGCCGCACATAAAAAGTTTAACAATGTTCTATTGACCAGCAAGCCAGTCAATAGCATCCTTGCGGGAATAAAAAGCGCGTACAGTGAATCCTTTATTGCCAAGGGCAAGTTCCCAGAATTCGATTTTATCCTGCTGCAACTGTTCTTCGGGCATAATCAAGGCTTCGCGGATGTTCTTATCGAGTCCCATATCGTTAAGGATATTAATCTTTTCGTAAAGGTCAAAAAGCGAATGTCCGCCCTGAAGCCCGCTACAATCGGCTAATATCTTAAGCACTTTTCTAAACGCGCATTCTTCCAGCGTGGCTTTAATAGCGTCGTCGAGTTCAGACTTCTTCATTGTACCGAAAAATGCGGTTTCAACTATGTTGTGTTCGCTGATAAAAGATACTTTCCACCCCATACA
>DATMXZ010000195.1:0-9576 GCA_035561235.1 Ignavibacteria bacterium | reverse complement strand
CCGAAAATATTATTTAAAGGATATTCGATTAAAAAGTTCGTGTTCGAAAGGTCTCTGAAAATCTGACCGCCGAAAATAACAGTCGCACCCGCAATCTGCGCGGTGAATCTGACATCCGTATTATCGGCAAAACTGCCGCTCTGGGAATCCTTGTACGAGATATCCGTCTTAAGAATGAAAGGCAGATATGTATTAATAATATCCGAGAGATAGTTTGACGCGAAACTCGTTCCAACGTTCGCGCCGACAGTCGATAGCAGGTTCAACCGCTGATTCGCGCTGAGTTCGTCCTTGAACTTGCCGAAAACGATGAAACTCATCGCGTCGTCGCTGGGATTCGAGCCTCCGTAAGGCGAATCGTTGACGAGTATTTTCCATCCGAGCCTCGGATTAGACGCGTTGCCCGAAACATCCAAGTCAATTTCCACCTGCTTTGACGTACCGGGATTGTTAACGTCCTGAACGTTGGTCTTATAAGAGCCGTTAATGAAAAGTTCGGGATTCGTAACGTCTCCGTTGAACAGCACGTAGCCTGTCGCGTTGAAGTTCTTGTAGAATTTGTAGTACGAATTCTGTCCGAGGTCAACCCTGCCGCGGGTTGAGAAGGATTCCGTCTCAAGGTTGTCGAAAGTAATGTTTGTGCTCACGTTTCCGGCGAATTCCTGACCGGTTTTCTCGTCAATTATTAATTTCGCGTAAACATCTTTAAGGGACTTTAGTTTCAGATAGTACTTAAAATTGCTCGCTTTTGGTTTGTTCAGAGTCGTATCAGCCATTCTGTAAAAATAATTTTCGAACGGGTCGAGTCTCGTATTATCGCCGCTCGAAAGGCTGTCGGTTATTTTCATGACGTAGAGCGAATCTGTTTTAAGCGACACCGAATCAATCAGAACTTTGTAAATGAAATTATCGGCATAAATATCGTAAGCAATCTTGTACTGCGGGACTATGAGAATCCTGCCCTCATTAATATTCAGGTCTCCCGTCATGTACAGATTGTCAGCGTTTCCCTTGAGTACGATATCGTTTAAACCCGTTGAGCCGTATAGGTTTCCGTAAATGCCCATTATGTTCTGGGTAACGTTCTCATCGAGAAGTTTCGCGGAGCCTCTGAGCCGCAGTTCCATTTCATTGAAGGACAGATTTGAAAAGTCTATGTAACCGTTCATATCCATTGTCCTTTTAGAATCCGACAAATGATAGATTTTAAACTTCTGAAAATTTAATTTCTGTTTGTCCGCGTTCAGGTTAGCGTCGAAATTGTAATTTACGCCTGTCATGTCAAGCGTGAACGAACCCTTGTCGACTTTCATTCCACCTGTAAGCAAAGGTTCTCTGACGATGCCTGAAATGTTCAGGCTGCCGTTCATTTTCCCTTTAAGGTCTGAAATTACCGGTACGAACTGTTCGAGTATTTTAATCTGAAAATCCTTGGCGTTTATTCCGAGATTCACTTCACTTTCGAGTACGCTGTTCCTCTGCTCCTCGGTTATATCCTTTCCGAGCGGATTCTTGATAGGTACGTTTCCGTCAATAGTAAGAAGTCCGGCGTTATTGGGATTGTAAAATGATATCTGCGGAACGAGGACATTGTCCTTATAATCGATAAGAGCGTCAATTCTTCCGAGTTTCATCTTGTTCATCGAAAGGAAATCCGTATTTGTTTCAAGGTTTAAGGACGGGTCTTCGGGACTTCCCGTGAAATGAAGTTTAATTCTTCTGACGTTGCCCTTGATAAGATTATCCTTGTCGATTCGGGGATTCGAAAACAACTGAATTTTTGAAATATTTATTTTATCAGCCGATAAAGTAAGGTCGCTCGAACCGTTCAGGGAATAATAACCGCTTGCAGTGATTCGCTGGTTTTCATCCGCGAGTTTAAGACTGTTAATACGTATGTTGCTGCCCGCGCTTCCCGTATCGTTTTGAATGTATTCCAGCGCGACAGGTTCAACATTCTTAAAATTGTAATTGTCGTATAAAAAACTGAGCGTGTCAAGACTTAGTCCGAAATCGTCCGTGTTGAGATTCAAGTGTCCGTTTGCAAATACTCCCTTCGTCGAATCCATTTTTCCGAATATGCGCACGACCGGTCTTTCGGCGTTAGTGTTGAGGTTCACGCTGAGCGTATCGAACTTGCTGCCGCCGAATTCAATACCCGAAAATCTTGTAGTAAGGTCGGCGAGGTAAGTAAAAGGCAGGCTGCTTCCCGCGTCATCTTTCAGAAACACCCTTACCACGCTGTTTCTGAATCCAAAAACCGAGTCCCTGTAAGCGAAATCCTCGAAGCGTCCTTCTGTCGTAAACACGAACGTATTTTTGTCGTTGAGGATTCTGCCGCGGATGTCGCACTTGAACACGAGGCTGCTGTCTTTCATCGCAAGATAGAGGGGCACAAGACTTTTTAATTTTATCTTGTATCTGAAGTCCGTTTCAAAAGACGCAGCCGTAGAAAAAATCTCCCTACGGCTGTAGGCAGTCTGCTCCCGCTTGAATCCGAGTGAATCTGACTTAAGATTGTTTTCTATTTGCTCGGTAATCTTCTTTAGGTTTGCCGTAATCAGCGAAGGAATATCGAGCACTTTAAATCTTCCCGATGCTTCCATATCAAGAAAGTTCGAAGAAATCGTAACGAATCTTTTTGAACTGTCCGTCCTGAATTCAGCGCTCAGAGGCGTTGAGGGAATCGTGTAACCGGCGAGAACCGAATTGTCAAAATTAAAATTCATTTTGCCGATAAGTTTGTCGGGGTCGGTACCCGTGCCTATAACGTCAAATGCGAAATTAAGGCTGCCCGCGTCATCCTTGTTACCGGTGAGCGTCGAAATGTCGAAATTTCTGCACACTCCTTTTACGTCATATCCGATTGCATTCAAATCCCGTACGTTTACATTGCCTTTGAAATCCGCGTAACCCGTATTGGACTTGTAGTTCACGTCCATAACGATGACGCCCGAATTCGAGTTCACGGTTCCCGAAGAGGACTCGATTCTTTGTCCGAGTATGGTAGTATTCGAGAGTTTATACGTTATCTTGTTCGTCATCGTTCTGTAGTCGACGCCTCTGCCTTCGACTACGAAATCTCCCGTGACGCTGCTTTTAAGTTTGTCGTCCTTGATGATTCTTCCTATATCTATATTACGGGTTGTCGCTTTCGCATCGTAAATAAGTTCGTTCTTTGTAATGTCGAGATAACCTTTAACTTCGGCGTCGCCTGCGGATGATTTCACCTGCGCCTCGGCGTTAAATTTCAGAGGTTCGCCCTTGAACTTAAAATTCGCAGTAATCACTCCGAGATGGCTGTAATCGGGAATCGGGATTCCCGGAATAATTTCCTTTTCGTCATCCGGATTAAGCACCGCGTTCCTGCAATCAACGTCGAAATAAAGTTTTGAAGGTTCGTGAAGATTTCTGACCGTGCCGCCAATATCGAGCGAAGTGCCGTAGGGCAGGTTAATTTTCAGTTCGTCCATCTTGAAGTCAGCATAATTCCCCTTTGCCTTGAGTTTGAGATAAACGAGCCCGTCCATGAATTTTATGTCGGGAAGGAAGAACGTTAAGTCATCAAAGTTGAATTTATTAGTCGTAATGTCTATGACGAAATTCTTTTTCCTGAAATCCGTGTAATCGATTTTTTCCTTGAGCGGGTTCAAGTTTTCGATTGACGCCTCACGAATGAATATGCGGGACTTATCTGTTAACAGCCTCAGATGCCTGACTTCGGCGAGGTCTTTATCGTCGATTTTCCCTTCAAGTGAAAGGTTGTTTATGTTGAAATCGGAATTAGTCCTGAAGGATAGATTAAGTATATTGATTTTTTTCTCGTCGGGCAGGTACGAGCCGAAGAGGTTAAGGTTAAGGTCAGTGACGTCAAGATTGTCAAAATCCAGACTCTTTAACTTCCGCATCACTACACTGCGTACAGGGACGTTTTCATCCTTTTCCGCGACAGACCTGAAATTCCCGTTTCTTATTTCGAACTTATCCGCGTATATTTTCCAGTCGAACTCTTTTTTGACAGTGTCGGGTTCTTTATCTGACTTGAGCAGATACTCGAAATTCCAGATCCGGCTTCCGTCTTTATCGGCAACTTTTGTCAGATTGATTTCGGGTCTGTCGATTACGAGACTTCTCACTTTCACTTTCTTGCTCCAGAGCCCGAGCAGATCATAACTTACGTCGAGTCTTCCGAGTTTAAGAAGAGTATCCTTTTTTACTACAAGGCTGACGTTATTCAATTTAATGTCCCGAACGAATGTGCCTTCGATGCTTTCAATGTAAAGTACGGATTCCTTTTCCGCGAGAATGCCGTTTATCTTGTCGACCGCAATGCTCAGAATCCAGTTTCGGAAAAATGATGTCTGTATCAGAATTCCTAATAAAATGAAAAGCGCGAACAGAGCGATAAAGATTTTTTTAAAGATACCCCTCTTTTTCCTTTGCCGGACAGGCTTTCCGGACGTTTCTCCGGCTTCAGGTTCCGGGGCAGCGGCATCTGTCAAAGGCCCGGCAGGCTTTTCATCCTTTTTTGCATCGTCAATATTTTCCGCGTCTTCGGACAATAATCAGAGGGTTTTAATTTTATTTATTAATCCGGTGGATGAGTATGAGTCAACAAATTTCAGGCTTATAACTTTGCCTCCGTATCCTTCGACGATATCGGAGCCTACAATATCTTCCTTCTTCCAGTCGCCGCCTTTCACGAGGAAATCAGGACGGACAAATTTTATAAGTTCATACGGTGTCTCTTCGCCGAATATTATGACGCAGTCAACTGGTTTCAGCGACGAGAGTACGAATGCCCTGTCAATTTCCCCGACAACGGGTCTTCCGCTGCCTTTAAGTTTTTTTACTGAGGAGTCCGAATTCAGTCCGACGACAAGGAAATCTCCGAGAGATTTTGCTTCGTTCAGATACTCGACGTGTCCTCTGTGAATAATGTCGAAACATCCGTTCGTGAAAACGACGTTTCTCTTTTCATCTTTCAGGCTTTTTCTTATTTCGGCGAAATCTTCTTTTGCAAACATAATATCAGGATATTAATTTTTTGTACAGTTTATCCCTGCGAACCGGGACTATTCCTACTTCTTCTACTACGATTCCCGCCGCAATGTTCGATATGTACGCCGCGTCCCGAACCCCGGCTCCGCCTGACAGGCAGAAAGCCATCGTGGAGATGACCGTATCACCCGCACCCGAAACATCTGCAACTTTTTTCGCTACGGTCTTGACGGACGAAACAACAATTTTTCCGTTTTCCCTGCTGTAGATTCTCATTCCGTGCTCGCCGAGCGTGAGAACGACGTTTTTACATTTCAGTTTTTTTATAAGACTCATCACCAGTTCGTTCGGGTCTCCGGCGGTTTTTAATTTCTTACCGAACGCGTCTTCCAATTCTTTTCTGTTCGGTTTGAACAGGAAAGTTTCCCTGAATTCGAAAAAGTTCTCGAATTTCGGGTCAACGAGAACCTTGATTTTTTTCTTTACGGCGTGAGCGAGAATTTTTTTAATGAGCGGTTTTGTAAGCACGCCTTTGTTATAGTCCTGCAGAATAATGTAATTCGTATCACTGCTTATTTCTCCGAGTTTACTAATTATCTGCGCTTCTATTTGCGCACTGATATCCTGCTTCGATTCGCTGTCGATTCTTATAAGGTGATGCGAGTCCGAAATCACGCGCGTCTTGCAGGTTGTCGGTCTTGAGGAGTCGGTGATAAGCCCCGAAGTATCCTGACCGAGGTTTCTCATTTCGTCCCTGAGTATCTTGCCCGCTCCGTCATTTCCGATGACTCCGATAAGGAAAGGCTCCGCGCCCAGTGATTTTATGTTAAGGCTCACGTTCGCTGCGCCGCCGAGTTTACTTATTGATTCCTTCAGGTCGAAAACCTGCACAGGGGCTTCCGGTGAAATTCTGTTTACGTTTCCGAACATGTACCTGTCAAGCATTATGTCTCCGATTATGCAGATTCTCTTGCCTGAAGCCGCTTCGAATATCTTATCTATCTTTTTTCTGTCCATCCTTTAAGATAATTTTTATATGTAGGTTATTCAATTTAGAAATAGTTGAACACGAAATTCAGGAAATGGTCCGCCTGATACCTCTGTGAAAAGAAGACCTGCAGACCGTTGCTCGTTATTATGCGGTAAAAATTCGTACCTCCTTCGGATACGACTTTCTCAATGTTCGTATTCGGGAAAAACGCTATTATGTTGCCGAGCGTGTAACTTTCCGGATTTACGAACTTAATTTTTTCCTGAGTTTTAGGTTTAGACTTCAGGGTATCGGCAAACTTGAATTTCAGCGTGTCGTTCCGTTTGTCCTCGACCGTATAGAGGCTGTCGCCCTTAAATATGCGCATCTCCCTGCCGTAACGCTCGTCAATCACTTTAAGATTCAGGTTATAAACTCCGCTTTCAAAAGGCGAACTCATATATTTTTTGGAATAGTAAATGAGGGCGAACGGTTTAAGCACGATAATTGTCCGAATTTCATTTCTGTCAATAAGGTCTTCAATGTTACGGTCTGAGAATATTCTCTGTTTTTCGGTATAAACGAGAGAGTCATCCGACTCTCTTCTGATTTCTATGAGTGAGTGATATCTGTCGAATTCATACTCGTCGTAATTGATGCTGTCGAGTATGTTCTTTGAAGCAGTCGCCCAGTTTATCATTACCGTCTGCGGATTGAATCCGAGGTTAGAGTTGTCAACCCGAAAATCTTTAAGAACCAGAAGTTTGCCGTAATTAATAACGTTAGGATTGTCAGAAAGTTTGACCGTGTTCTTCGCAAGAACGGTAACGTTCGAATCATTGATGCTCGATTCGAGGTCACGAATGTAAAAAACCTTGTAGTCGCCGATAATTTCATTCTTGAAATTCATTTTTCCCAGTTTCTCCGCGTACCCGTCGCTCTTTACGACGGCGAGAGCAATTTTGTTCTTCTGAAGAAAACTCTTAATATCAAGTATGTTCAACTCTTCTTCAGTGGGACCTTTTTTCCTCGAGGATTTCTTGTCTTTATGTATAGCAACGGGGAAATTTCCGAGCACAAACTTAGACGGGTAGTTTGAAAGGGTCTGTACTGCGAAAACGTCATAGTATCCTTCGATTTCCTCGAAATAAACCCTGTCGTCGCCCTTGACGTAATTTCTTTCTATCCTTTCTCTTATGAGTCTTCCAGCTTCATACGTGTCTTCCCTGAATGGGTGCGGATAATAAAAACTCCATATCATGTTCATTATTATTATGACTGACAGCAGCGACAGCGTTAGATATTTTCTGTAATTCAGTATTTGCTTGACGGCAAGAGGTATGAACAGTATCGCGTTTATTACAATATATCTCGATATCATATTCGTGCCGCCCGTACCGAAAAAACCCTGAAACATAAGAAGAACAAGTTGCGCGACGTTGAAGAAAACAAAAATACTGAGCGCGGAGATTTCGTCTTTCTTCCTGAAAAATCCTTTTATGCAGTCATAAGTTACTTTCAGGGCAAAGAACGAAGTGACAGGCGCGATGTAGAAAATGAATATCGGATATTGAATTACTTTTTGCAGCACTTTCGCTGCTCCGTAATCCTCGTAAATCTTGTTGGTTTCCTTCGCGAAGTACAGTATGTCTCCGTAATCTTTCAGGTTGAGGAGCAGCCACCATACGATGGTCAGTAAGGAGATAAGGGAAATCGCGACGGGAAGAAAATCCTTTTTACCTTTTTTCAGAATTATCTCGACATAAAAAATATACACAATAAAAACCACGCTGAACAGCCAGCCTTCATACCTGAACATGTTTCCAAACGCGAAGAAAACCGTCGCGGCGGCGAGAGGGGTAATATTTCCGCCGCTCTTGTTGTACATAAGAGCGTAGTAAATTCCTCCGATTATGAAAAAGAAGTGAATCGACTCCGGCAGTCCTGAAATTCCCAGCCATACCTGAAACGGAAAGAAAATAAATATCAGGCAGGAAAAAACTGCATTCCATTTATCGAAAACAACACGGCATATCCTGTACAGGTAAAATACGGTCGCGGTCGAGAAAATGAAATTCGTAGAAGTCGCCGCGAAGAACAAATCTTTTATAAGCAGCATCACGAATCCGTTGAGCCAGAAGTGCGGAGACAGCCAGACACCCGCGTACATTTCGGGTTTCTGCATCCATTCGAATGATTTGACAGTGCGGCAATAATCGTCCGATGAGAGCCACCTGTAGCCCGAATTGAAAATAATAATCTGGAAAATTATTTTAACGAGTATTAGCAGCCCGAGTACCAGCCATTCGTTGTTCAGGATTGCATCCCTGAATTTTCCGTAGGCGGACTTTAATAATTCTATCTTATTTGAACTGCTTTCTTTCAATTGTTGAGTTTAATTCGGAACGTTGTTCCTTTATCTGTGCTGCTTTCGAGCAAAATCAGTTTCCCCTTATGATAATCGTCGACGATTCTTTTCGAAAGACTAAGTCCGAGACCCCAGCCTCTCTTCTTTGTGGAAAATCCGGGTCTGAAAATATCTTTCCTGTATTTTTTATCAATGCCCTTGCCGTTGTCGGTAACGTCAATTATTATTTCACCCGGGCGCTCATCTACTTTGAAATTAATAAATCCGTGCTCTTTTTCTATCGCGTCGAGCGCGTTCTTCAGAAGATTCTCGATTACCCACTCAAAAAGTTCCGTGTTAAGTTTTACGAGGACTTCATCGGGAGCCTGCACTCCGATGCTGACTTTTTTCCTTACGCTTCCGTCGGCATTGGTAAAACCGGGAATTCTTTTTTCGAAATATCCGCAGACATTTTTTATGAGTTCGCTTACGTTTTCGGGTTCGAGTTTCGGGAGCGAGCCGATTTTTGAGAACCTCGTCGCTATCTTGTTTAATTTCTCTATATCGCTTTCCGTTTCGTCCAGAATCTCTTTGAAATTTCCGCTTCCGGGATCCGTGTTCTTCAGTATTTCTATCCAGCCCATAAGGGATGAAAGGGGAGTTCCGAGTTGGTGAGCGGTTTCTTTCGAGAGGCCGACCCATATACTGCCCTGTTCGTGCTTCTTGACGTATGAAAAGCCGATGTAACCGAGGAGTATAAATATGCCGCCGATTATGATTTCAAAAAACGGCAGGACTTTCAACTGCGTTATGAGTGATGATTGTCCGTAGTTAACGTAATTCAGTATTACGGTATCCCTGTAACTTACTTTTATCGGCGGGTTTACTTCCACCATACTCTTAGCCTGCTTCAGGAGTACCCGCTGGATTTCCGATGCAGGCAGCGTGGTATCGATATCGATATTCTTGTAAAAACTTACTACCTTGTAATCCTTGTCAGTGGCAATTATCGGAAAATCTATCTGTGTTATTATTTCGTTGAATATAAAACTGTATTCTCCGCTTGAACTTTCGTCGTTTGCAATGTATTCGAGCGACTTCGCGTAAAGGTTCGCGATGAGAGCTTCACGCTTCTGGATTCTTTCCACGAGAATCTGGGTGAAGAACAGAATCGCGATGGCAAAAATGACAGCGCTTATTACGAGAACAATTTTTAATTTTAGGGAGCCGATCTTATACATTCCGAATAATGTTATCC
>DATMXZ010000194.1:0-3089 GCA_035561235.1 Ignavibacteria bacterium | reverse complement strand
GAATATTCTTATTTAAAGGAGAATTACGACTCTCTGATTAACGATATAAGGCAAATTTGCGTCGAAAACAAGAGAAATTTCGACGAAATAAAACTTATAGCAGTCAGCAAGACTTTTCCGCCCGAACAGATAAAAGCGGTGCGCGATTTTGGTCAGGTTTATTTCGGAGAAAATAAGGTTCAGGAACTCCGTGATAAACGCGATGCGCTCAAGGATGAGGATATTCGCTGGCATCTTGTCGGTCATTTACAAACGAACAAGGTGAAATATATCGCTGATTTTGTAGAACTCATTCATTCGGTTGACAGCCTCAAACTTGCAAGTGTGATTGACGAACAGGCATTGAAGCACGGACGCGTCATCGACATTCTCGTGCAGGTTAATACGAGCGGAGAGGACCAAAAATCGGGAGTCGAGCCCTCCGACGCTGAACAATTGTGCCGTGATATATCGATACTGAAGAATATCCGCCTGCGCGGACTGATGACAATAGGGATGTTTACGGACGAAGAGGATGTTATCAGGGAAAATTTCAGGGTTTTAAAAAATTTGTTCGACGCGATGAAGCCCTCGTATGAAGGATTTGATTATCTTTCAATGGGAATGACATCAGATTACAGGATTGCAATAGAGGAAGGCGCGAACATGTTAAGGGTGGGGAGCGCGATTTTCGGTTACAGAAATTATTTATAAAACTTAATTATAATTCAAATGATTATTTCTTCTAAAGACATTAAGAAGCGCGATTTCAAGAAATCGCTCAGGGGTTATGATTCGGACGAAGTTGACGCTTTTCTCGAAACCGTAAGCGCGCACTACGAAAAACTCCTTGTCGAGAACAAGAATCAGGCAGAGAAGATAAAATCCCTGCTTCAGGACATCGATATATACAAGGAGAACGAGGCGAACCTTCAGCGCGCGATTGTGCGCTCTCAGGAACTCGGCGAGGAAATTGTCGCGACCGCGAAGAAGCGCGCCGAAATAATCACGCACGAAGCCGAACTCGACGCGAGAAAAATTAAGCAGGACCTCGAAGACGAAATACTGAACAAGCGGCAGGAACTGGAAGTTATAAAACAGAAGAACGAAAAGACTTTTGACGATGTGAGAAATTTCCTCACGGACAAACTTAATGAACTTGATGAGTTTTTCAAGAACAGAAAAATCATCACTATGGAACTGAGCCGCGTGAACGATTTGATACAGGATGAAGAGGAAACGCCCGAAGAAGATATAAAACCAATGAAGAGGATTACGCTTGCTCCGCAGCAGGATAGCAAGGAGACGCAGTCATTCGAAGACAGTTTTGAGGTAAAATAAATTTCCGGATATAACAAAAGGAATGAACGGCAGACAAAGAGAATCGCATTTGCACATCAGGAAAACGGTCAGGGAAAAGTTTGATATAGGAATTATTCTCGGGACGGGACTCGGCGGGCTCGTTAAATTCATCGAGAAGCCGCGTTCCATAGACTATAACAGCATACCCCATTTCCCTGTTTCGACGGTTGAATCGCACACGGGCAAACTAATATTCGGCACTCTTTCGGGAAGAAAGGTAGTGTCGATGTCGGGAAGGTTCCATTATTACGAGGGGTACAGCCACGGTCACGTGACGTTTCCGATTCCCGTAATGAAATCACTTGGCGTGAAATATCTTATCGTTTCAAACGCCTGCGGCGCTGTAAGCAACAAACTCGAGAAAGCCGACCTGATGATAATGAACTCGCATATAAATCTGCATTTCTCTTCTCCGCTGATAGGCGCGGTATCGAAATCAGGCAGGCGCTCGAAATATTTTTACGACCGTGAACTTATTGAACTTGCAGAAAGGGTCGCGCTTGAGAACGGCATAAATATTAAGAAAGGGTGCTATGCATCAGTGCAGGGTCCGAATCTCGAGACGAAAGCGGAATACAGGCTGATGCAGAAAATAGGAGCGGATACTGTCGGAATGTCGACGATACCTGAAGTGCTTGTTGCGAACGAACTGGGCATAAGGACGCTGGGACTTTCGATAATTACTGACCTTGGTTTTCCCGATACGCTGAAGGTGGCCGAACTCAGGCACATACTTGCATCGGCATCAACGGCAGAGCCGAAACTTGTTACATTAATAAAAAATCTGGTTAAAGAACTTTAATTTGAATTATCATGACAGAGCAAAGAAAAAGAATTCTCGAATCGGTTAAGGCAATAAAAAAGAACATGCCGCCGAAACTTAAGCCTAAAATAGCGCTCATAACGGAAGACCATTATCCGCTTCCCTACGGCATAAATGTACTCAGGAAACTGGATTACGTGAATGTTCCTCCGAAATTTGAAGGACCCGAAAACGCTCATCACGGAATGCTGTATTTTGCGAAGGCGGGCTCGAAAGACATGATAATTCTGAAAGGCAGGTTTCATTTTTATGACGGGTATTCTATGCGCGACATAGGGCACGTAATATATCTGCTCAGGTATCTCGGAATTGAAAAAATTCTTTCGATTGACGAGGTCGGAAATTTGAATCCGCGTTTCGAGTGCGGCGACATTTCGCTTATTTACGATCACATCAATCTTATGGGAGATAATCCGCTAATCGGAGAGAACGACGAGGAACTCGGAATCAGGTTTCCCGACATGAGCAACGCCTACGATAAAAAGATTTACGAGAAAATATATAAAATTTTTCAGGACAAAAAAATCAAGATTAACGAATCGGTTTATATGAGCACAATCGGTCCCGAAAGTGAAACGGAAGCCGAAGCGAGATTTTACAGGGACGTTGGATGCGACGTGCTGGGTTACGCGCTCGCTCCCGAGAACATAACCGCCGTTCACGCGGGGATTAAATTCGCGGCTATAGGGCTGATAACGAGGGATTTGATTGCCGATAAGATGCTTGAGGAAAAAAGAAGCGAGCAGGAAAAAATCAAAAGCGAAATCAACAACAGAAGATACGCTCAGAGTGAACTCAATAAAATACTTGTAAAAATACTGAAAACAATTTAGTTTTGTCTTTGTTTTGTCGGGAATGAATACCGGAAATTCGCATTTCTGTTTTCCTGAAACAATTAATCGGTAATATTGGTTGTGTTTATACG
>DATMXZ010000193.1:0-2920 GCA_035561235.1 Ignavibacteria bacterium | reverse complement strand
ATTGTGAATCTCATTAACTCATTTAGTTTATCTGCGCGGGAAAAAAAATAAACTCAAACGAGTTATTGTTTCATTTTCTTTCCAGCGAAGAATTTGAAAAAACTGTATCCCCGGCAGGTCTCCTGACTCCAGAGCGATTTCCTGTTCTCCTTCCCATTTTTAAAACAGTGGTACATCGAACGGTCTTCTCTGTTACAGTTGCGTGGACAGTTCCGGTCTCGCACCGGATTCCCTGTTACACCGGAAATCTTTAAAAGAACTAATCGTATTTTAAAGTAACTTCTTTATTCTTTACTATCAATTGTCTTTCCTTAACTCCAGCAAGCCTGAACATCTTTCTCGACGCTTTTACGGAATCCGTATCCTTGTACTTGTCTGAAAGATACACCACTTCCGTTATTCCCGATTGAATAATCAGTTTCGCGCACTCGTTGCACGGAAACAAATCGACGTATATTCTCGACCCGTGAAGGTCCTTTGTCGAATTCAGAATCGCGTTCGCCTCGGCATGAACCACATATGGATACTTCGTTAGATTCATTTCATCCGCTGTACGCTCCCATGGAAGATCTTCATCGGAACATCCTATAGGAAATCCGTTGTATCCGATTCCCACTATCTTGTTCGAAGCGTTAACTATGCAGGCGCCGACCTGCGTGTTCGGGTCCTTGCTCCGTTTTGACGAAAGAAGCGCGATTCCCATGAAATACTCGTCCCAGGTTATGTAATCTTTTCTCTTCATAAATAGTTTAAAAGATTCTTGTTTAGTTCGTCAAGAGTCGAGTCGTTTATTTCCGTGAAATCCGCGAACGCTATCGGTCCGCCCTTGTCAAGTTTTTCTATCTCGCTCGTGTCCCTCGACAATGCCTCTTCACCCGTCAAAGGTCTGTATTCCCTGTTCTTCAGCCTTTCATACCTGATTGACTTCGTCGTGTATATGTTAAGCAGGCTGAAAGTGTCTCCGAATTCCTTCTTGATTATCTTGAACTCTTCCCAGGAATAAAGACTTTCGATTACTACGTTGCTTTCCTTTACGAACTGCCTGATTTTGTCAATGCTCTTTAATGCCATTACCCCCATCCCGAATTCTTTCCTGAGAGATTCCCTGACATTCCTCTCGTTCGCTTCGTTTACAGTCAAGCCTCTCGATTTCAGTTCGTCAATTACAACTTCGCCGAAATAAACTTTCCTGAATCCGCGGGATTCAAAAAACTTTACCGCTTCGGATTTCCCTGAACCGCACATCCCTATTACAGCGATAATCCTGTTCATTTTATTTCAGAAAAAGTTTCGTGTTGTCGAATGTAGTTTCGGACGATTCAAAGAATATTGCGTCATCCTTCGGATTGTAGTATTTCTGAAGCAGCAGGTTTTTCTCCGCGCCGTTTTCGAAATACTTTATTATGAATAGTGATGATGAAATTTTGTCGATAGTTACTTTGGTGCTTCCTGATATTTTCGGATAAAGCGTACCTGATATGTAATCCTCAAGTTCGAGTTCGTTCTCCTCGTTCAGTATATCCTGTACAAGCGACGCCGCGAATATTTCGGCAGGCGTCAATTCTTCCGCGTCCGTGTCGTCCGTTGTCTGCTGTTCGGCCGTCTGGTTTGTAGTTTGTGTTCCGTCTTTGATCTTGTCTTTTCCGCATCCCGCTGCCATCAGGAAAGCAATCAAAAGCATTATAAGATACAGATTTCTCATTCTAAATTACTCCGAGTTCTTTTCCAATCTTCTCGAATACTTCAAGTATTTTGTTCAGATGCTTTTCTTCGTGAGTCGCCATGTATGACGTTCTCAGCATCGATAGGTTCTGCGGCACTCCCGGAGGTACAAATGCGTTCACGAAAACTCCTGAATCGTACAACTGCCTCCAGAAATGAAATACTTTGACATCGTCCCCGAGAATTACAGGCACAACGGGTGTTATTCCGTCAAGCACGTAAAATCCGAGGCTCTTTAACCCGTCTCTCATCTTTTTCGCGTTCGCGAGGAGCCTGTCAACCCTTTCCGGTTCCGATTCGAGAATCTCGAGAGCCGCTATTGCAGCCGCTACAGATGAAGGAGTAGGCGAAGCCGAAAATATAAGAGCAGGTGAATGATGCTTCAGGAAATTAATTACTCTTTCCTCTCCGACTACGAATCCGCCAAGTGACGCGAGAGTCTTCGAGAATGTGCCCATTATGAGGTCAACTTCGTCGTCAAGGTTAAAATGCGAAGCAGTTCCCCTGCCTCCTTTGCCTATAACGCCAAGAGAATGAGCGTCATCAACCATAATCCTCGCGTTGTATTTCTTGCATAAAGAAACAATGCTCGGAAGGTCAACAATCGTTCCCGATGTCGAAAAAACGCCGTCAGTCGCGACCAGTTTAGACGCTTCGAGAGGAATGCTCTTCAATACCCTTTCGAGGTCGTTCATATCGCCGTGCTTGTAACGGACGAGTTCAGCCAGAATACCCTTCGCCATTAGCGTTCCCGCAACTATGCTCGCGTGATTATCTTTGTCCGATATTATGTATTCGCCTTTATTCACTAATGTAGGAATTATGCCCTGCGCCGTCTGATATCCCGTGGAATATAGAAGGCACGCTTCCTTTTTAAAGAACGCGGCAAGTTTTTCCTCCAGTTTTATGTGTAAATCCAATGTCCCCGTAAGATAACGAGAACCTGAACACCCGGTACCGTAATTCAGCAGAGCCTTTTGAGCCGCTTCGACCACACGCGGATGTGTCGTAAGTCCGTGGTAATTGTTCGAACCTGCCATTATGATTTCCCTGCCGTTCATTTTAACTACGGGTCCTTCATTCTGCTCAATAGGCCTGAAATAAGGATAAAAACCGGCTGCTTTTACTTCATCAGCCCTCGTAAACGTGTAACATTTCGTGAATAAATCGTTCATTCTTGTTTTTAATAGTTATGTTG
>DATMXZ010000192.1:0-6304 GCA_035561235.1 Ignavibacteria bacterium | reverse complement strand
AACAATTTCCCTTAACTGGCCTGTCCCGCATTCGTAATCTTAATTTGCGCGGCATCGGGTTCTGTGGATTTGCTCCTGCCCCTTAATGGCAAGATATTCCTGAATAATTTCCGCTTATGCGGGAACAAAACCGTCCATTTTCACATATAATAAATGTAACTTTAGTATTAAATTTAGTGTTTTATGTAAGTTATCGTAAAATTATTTTACCAAATAGCCGAGGATAAATGAAGACATTATGTTGCATATTGCTTGCGCTCGCAATGCTTCTTACGGACGGACTCTTTTCCGATAGTTCCGCTGTCGGCAATGCGGGCTTTTCGCTTTACACAAAAAATAAATTCTTCGTAAAAACTAAGAAGGAAATCGGTGTCTCGGAGGCAACTGGAAAACTGCTGACAAGAACGGGCATTCCTTCAATTGACCTGCTGAATAAGAAATATAATGTATCGAAGATACAGCGCGTTTTTGAACTCAACAACGGAGACCCCGTTGTCTATGAAGAACTCGGCTTGTCCCGCATTTATGTCTTTTACCTTGCCGGTGAAGCAGGCAATATCGAGCAGATTATAAGCGATTATTCCGCTTGCGGCGATATAGAATTCGGAGAACCAAATTACATTGGCCAATCGGCAGGAAGAAAAGAAACCGAATATTTCCCGAACGATACTTATTTCTCCAAGCAATGGTACCTGAACAATCTCGGAAACATTAAACCCAGCAGCGGCGACGCCGCGAAAGTCGGCGAGGATATTAATATCCTTAAAGCGTGGGACATCGAACAGGGAAGCGCTGATTTGATTATCGCGATTCTCGATTCAGGCGTGGAAGACAGCAGCCCCGACCTGCGGGGAAGAATTTGGGTGAACAGGAAGGAAATTCCCGATAACGATATCGACGACGACGGCAACGGATATGTCGATGATTACAAGGGATGGGACTTCGCGTATGAAAGCAATAATACCCGCGACGGCTTCGGACACGGCACTAACATCGCCAGCGTTATCGGCGCGAACGTGAACAATTCATACGGCTTCGCGGGCATTAACGGAAACAGTAAATTGATGATATGCAAGAACCTCAGCGACAATAACACGGGCGAATACGAATGGTGGGCGAAGTCGATAAAATACGCGGTTGATAACGGCGCTAAGATAATTAATATGAGCGAAGGCGGCGACGATTATTCCAAGGTCCTTAAATCCGCGGTCGATTACGCCGTCAAAAAAGGCGTCTTCATCTCCGCCGCTATGATGAACAAAGGCGACGGCAAGAATTATTATCCCGCCGCGTACGACGGCGTGTTCGCTGTAGGAGCGACGGACGCGGACGGTAAAAGATGCAAAAGATTCTCCTGGGGTGGTGGCAGTTGTTACGGTAGGCACATCGCGGTGGTGGCGCCCGGCAATAAAATTTACGGTCTTGAATATTCGGACCCTTACGTTTTCGACACCTACTGGAGCGGAACGTCGCAGGCTACCGCTATCGTTAGCGCGCTCGCCTCTCTTCTCCTTTCACAGGATAATACGAGAACGATTGATGAAATAAAAACTATAATCAAAGAAACTGCTCGTGACAGAACCGGCGACTCTTCGGAAGATAAACCCGGGTGGGATATGTATTACGGCTACGGAAGAGTCGACTGCTATCTCGCGCTGACGTACAATAATGAAAATATCCGCACTACTAAAAACAAGGACTCGAATAAAAAACCCGAACACAAAATAACCGATGAGCAGGATGAAAGAGACGATGATACAGGCGCTAAAGCCGTGAAAGACCGGAAAAGCAAGGAATACGAATCGAATAATTCAAAAGATAAACCCGCCAGAAAAAAATGATTGATTTTGTGAAATTAAGCGGCAGCGGCATTAATAAAGTATATTATCTGGACTCCGTTGACTCGACCAACAGATTTGCGAAACTTGAAACGAGCGATGACGATATTCTCATAGTCGCGGATTATCAGTCAAAAGGCAGGGGAAGGTTCGAACGCGCCTGGCATTCCGACAAAGGAAAGAATATTACTATCACACTCGTCAAGAAACTCGATATTTCTAAAATCCATCTCGTGAATTTTTACACGTCTTACGTTATCCTCCGCGCTCTCAAGGAAGTTACCGAAAGTTCGGCTTCGGGCTCCGAAGGTCTCTTCAGGCTTAAATGGCCTAACGACGTGCTTCTAAATTCTAAAAAAATCGCGGGTGTCCTTACTGAACTCGTCAGCATCAACGACGTGCCGAAGAAATTCATTATCGGTATCGGAGTCAATGTAAACCAGAATTTTTTTACGGATGATTTAAAGGAGAAAGCGACTTCACTTAGCAAGTTCTTCGGCAAGGATTTCGAAATAAACGTCATCATAAACGCGATTATTCGGATCTTCTATGAAAACCTGATGCTGCTCTCGCAGGAGAGCATTCTTATGGAACTCTGGCGCCTGAATACAGACATCTTCGGCAGGCAGGTAAAGTTCAGATTGGCGGATAACGGAGAAGAATTGTGCGGCGAAGTCGTCGAGGTATCAGACGACGGCGGAATTAAGATAAAAATATCCGATAATAACAACTCAAAAAACATTTCCACATTTTATACCGGAGAAATCAGTTTCATTTATTAGTATTTTTCTTTAGATTTGTTATTAATTAGTAATCATAAAAGAAAAATACCTCATGTTATCAAATTTTGGGCAAGTGCTGATTTTTATGATTATCTCGATAGCCTTCATCGGCGTCGCTATCATAACAGCAAGGATTCTGGCCCCAAGGTTTCCATCCAAAGGAAAATATTCCACATACGAATGCGGCGAAGAAACGGTAGGTGATACCTGGATAAAGTTTAATTTCAGGTACTATGTTGTTGCGCTGATTTTTATAATTTTCGATGTCGAAATAGTGTTCTTGTTCCCTTGGGCAGTGGTCTTTAAAAGCCTGGGCGCGTTGGCATTCGTCGAAATGGCGGTTTTTCTGTTCATTCTGATTATCGGGTTTATTTATGCCTACGCCAAAGGCGACCTGTACTGGGATAAACCGCAGCCTATCATTCCAAAATTAGAAAGACAAATATTCAAAAGCGAAGAATAACTCTATGGGAATTTTAAACAAGCTTGACAATTCGGTTGAGCAGTTCGAAAGTGGTAACATCATTATCACTTCTATGGATAAACTTTTAAACTGGAGCCGCCTGTCTTCTATGTGGCAGATGTTCTTCGGTCTCGCGTGCTGCGCCATCGAGATGATGGCTACTTCCGCTTCTCATTACGACCTCGACAGGTTCGGCATTATTCCAAGACCTTCACCCAGGCACGTGGATATCATTCTCATTTCGGGAACCGTTACGCTTAAAATGGCAACGAGAATCAAAAGACTTTATGATGAAATGCCCGCTCCGAAGTATATACTCTCGATGGGAAGTTGCGCGAACTGCGGCGGACCTTACTGGGAGCACGGTTATCACGTCCTTAAGGGCATCGATAGGGTAATCCCCGTCGACGTTTACGTTCCCGGATGTCCTCCGAGACCCGAAGCGCTTCTCGAAGGTCTTATCAAATTACAGGAAAAAATTAGAAACCAATCATTAGCAAAACACACTGCATAATATGGAAATTAACGAGATTTACAATAAACTGAAATCCGTGTTCGGCGATGGGATAGGGGAGTTGAAAACTGACCTGCCCGTGAGACCGTTCTTTTTCGCGGATGCATCGAAGATTGA
Source organism: Ignavibacteria bacterium (assembly GCA_035561235.1). GTDB lineage: Bacteria > Bacteroidota > Ignavibacteria > Tepidaquicellales > Tepidaquicellaceae > CAIKZJ01. The sequence goes on along the minus strand of DATMXZ010000192.1, from coordinate 2,590 downwards.
CGCCGTCGCGTTGTTCCTCAGGGATGAGGTGTCGCTTCAGTTCGATAATCTTTCCTGCCTCAGCGGAGTGGATTACAACAAGGACAATCTTGCCGTTGTATATCATCTGTGTTCCTACGCCCTCGGCCATCAACTCGTTGTCAAATGCCTCGTTCCGAAGTCGGACCCGAAAATTAAATCCGTGTCGGATGTGTGGGCGGCGGCGGAGTGGCACGAGCGCGAAGCATTCGACCTCGTAGGAATGATTTTCGAAGGCCATCCCGACCTCAGAAGAATACTCCTTCCGGATGATTGGGAAGGTCACCCTTTAAGAAAAGACTATAAGGTCCCTGAATTTTACAACGGGATGAAAGTACCTTATTGATATAATTTTATACATTATTAAAATGTCAGAACTCAAAACAGAACAACTATCCATAAACATGGGACCCCAGCACCCCTCTACTCACGGTGTGCTTAGACTGGTACTCACGCTCGATGGCGAAATAGTCACCGAAGTTAAACCGGTCCTCGGTTACCTTCACAGATGCTTTGAAAAACACTGTGAATCTATGACTTATCCGCAGGTGATTCCTTATACCGACAGAATGGATTACCTGAACTCGATGAATAACGAACTCGCGTACGTCCTTGCGGCGGAAAAACTTCTCGGTATTCAGGTGCCCGAAAGAGTCGAATACATCAGGGTGATAATGAGCGAACTGCAGAGAATAGCGTCCCATCTCGTCGCTATCGGCACTTACGGAAACGATGCAGGAGCATTCACGCCGTTCCTCTACTGTTTTATGGACAGGGAAAAGATTCTCGAACTTTTCGATATCGTTTGCGGAGCCAGACTACTCTACAACTACATCTGGGTAGGCGGTCTTTCACACGACATAACGCCGGAGTTCGTGACAAAAACAAAAGAGTTCATGAAATATTTCAGACCCAGAATAAAGCAGTTGAACAACCTTCTTTCTTACAACAAGATTTTTATTGAAAGAACTGCGGGTATCGGCATCCTTCCGCAGGATGTCGCTATTAACGCAGGGGTCTCGGGTCCCACGCTGCGCGGCTCGGGTGTGAAATACGACCTTAGAAAAGACGACAAGTATTCGATTTACGACAGGTTCGATTTCGATGTCTGCGTTGGAACGGGTGAAAGAGGCGTCGTTGGTGACAGTTGGAATCGTTATATAGTGCGCGCTTACGAAATGGAACAATCGCTGAGAATAATCGAACAGGCGATTGATAATATCCCTGAAGGCGACGTCCAGTCGGCAGTGCCTAAAAGAGTTAAGCCCGTTGTAGGCGAGTCTTATGTGAGAACAGAATCGCCTAAAGGCGAACTTGCATATTATATTATTAGCGATGGTAGCCTCAATCCCTACAGAATAAAAGCAAGGTCGCCGTCGTTCTGTAATCTTAGCGTTATTAATCAGATTTCCAGAGGCCACATGATAGCGGATGTTGTTATGATACTCGGCAGTTTCGATATCGTGCTCGGCTGTATTGATAGATAATAATAAATTTTAATTTATAAAAATTGGGAAACATATTAACACAATGGCTCGGGGATAACCTGCTGACTTACATACTGATACCTGTTCCGGTATTGGTGTGGGTTCTCATCTTTGCGCTCTATGCGGTTCTCGGAGAAAGAAAAGTCTCCGCTTGGATGCAGAACCGGATTGGTCCCAATAGGACTGACAAGTACGGTCTGCTTCAGACAATGCTCGATGTCGTGAAACTTATTCAGAAGGAACTTATTATACCGAATCGCGTCGACAGACTGTATTTCAGGATTGCTCCTTATATAGTCTTTACGGCTACATTCATGGGCTTTGCAATACTGCCTTTCAGTTCCGTTTATATAGGCGTAGATCTCAATCTTGGTCTGTTCTATTTTTTCGCGATAACTTCACTCAGCGTTATCGGCGTGCTTATGGCAGGCTGGGCTTCGAATAACAAGTATTCGCTTTTCGGAGGTATGAGAACTGTGGCGCAGATAGTCAGTTATGAAATCCCGACTGCTCTCTCGGCTATCGTTGTCGTAATGCTCGCGGGTACTTTGAGCATGCAGAAGTTCGCCGAAATTCAGGCGGGCGGCATTTTCAACTGGTACATCTTCGGCGGTCCCGGTTCTGTTATTAAAATTGTACTGATTCCCGTTATGGTTGTCTCAGCCGTGATACTTTTCATCTCTACTCTCGCGGAAACTAATAGGACGCCCTTCGACCTTACTGAAGCGGATTCCGAACTCGTCGCCGGAGTGCATATTGAATATTCGGGTATGATGTTCGCGATGTTCTTCCTTGCCGAATATGCGCAGATGTTCGCGGTTTCGGGTATAGTAACGACACTCTTCCTCGGAGGCTGGCAGTCGCCCTTCGGCAATCTGATTCCGTTCCTGAATACTCCTGTATTTCAGGTGTTCTGGTTCCTCGCTAAGAGCCTGTTCCTCGTTTTCGTGCAGATGTGGCTGAGATGGACTCTGCCCAGAGTTAGAATTGACCAGTTGATGACTATGTGCTGGAAGTTTTTAATCCCGATAACGCTCGTGAATCTTTTCATCGTCGGGTTATATATAATTTTAACATAATTGTTT
>DATMXZ010000191.1:0-9084 GCA_035561235.1 Ignavibacteria bacterium | reverse complement strand
TCTGAAAGCAATGAAAACTATAATATGCGCGGCGCTGGTTTTTGCTTTCATTTCCATATCCTGCGGAGAGAAGGCGAAAAACAACGTAAGGGAAGTGAATAAGAAGGCGCCGGTCGAAACAAAAACCGACCGTGTTGAGATGTTCACTTCAGACAACATCCGTTTAGCGGGAAACTATTTTTACGTTTCGGGCAGCGAGAAAACGCGTCAGCCTTTGATTGTTCTGATTCATCAGTTCCGTTCGAACAAAGAGCAATGGCCGAAGGATTTCACGGACAGTCTGGTCTTAAAGGGGTACAAGGCAATGGCGTTTGATTTACGGAGCCACGGTGAATCCGACAAGGCGAAGGTGGAGATTGAAAAACTTCTTACAGACCCCGAACAGACGCCGAAGGACGTTGACGCGGTGATGAAATGGGCGTTTAATAACGAGGGAGTGGACACGACTAAAATCGGATTCGCGGGCACTTCGATTGGAGGCGCTCTTAGTTTTTACGGACGACTTAAAGGCGGCAAATCGGCGGTGCTGGTATCGACGGGGAAGTTAACATTCGCTCCGCTTACGGGATATGACGACAGGATGATGACGATGACGAGACCGCTTCTGCGGATTTCGAATGTAATGCTGATAGCGGGAGACGGTGATGGCGAGCACGCGGGCGAGAACAAGGAAATCCGTGACAATTTCCTTATAAATCCGATGGAGCTGAAGATATACAATTCGGACAAACACGGGAAGGATTTAATAATACAGAATCCCGAAATATATTCTTTAATCTTAAACTGGTTCGGAAAGACATTATAATAATATGGATGAAAGCGGAATCTGGTTCCTGATAATAGCGGCAACAGTAGTCATAATTCTGGTTACATTTCTGACTTCGGTCACGGTATTGCACAAGAAGTTTGTAGAAAAACCTGTCGAGAAGATGGAGAATAAAGACGGGGAAAATGCTCAAGATAAACAAGTATAACACACATAAAAATATACAAGATAAACTTTATCGTTTAAACTTTATTCTTCTGTCTGGATATTTCGTAAAGAAATACGGCGGAAGATACGGATGCGTTAAGCGAATTAAATCCACCCGACATAGGAATCCTGACGAGTTCGTCGCAATTATCCCTTAGAGATTTTCTGATGCCTTTTCCTTCGCTGCCGATAATAAGGCAGACAGGTTTCCTGAAATCGAATTCAAAAGTGGTGTTTGAAGCCAGTATATCGGCGCCAATCACCGTATAGGCGTTTTGTTTCAGTATTTTTATTACGTTATTGAGATTGGTTTCCATAGCAATCGGTATGTAATTCACGGCGCCTGAGGAGGTTTTTATTACTGTATGGTTGACTTCCACGGAATTATGGCGGGGAATAATTATGCCATCGGCCCCGAGGCAAACGGCGGAGCGAATGATGGCTCCGAAATTATGCGGGTCGGTAATTTCGTCGAGAATGAGAAGCAGTGGAAGTTGAATTTTTTCTATATCTTCGAGAAGTTTTTTTATCGGCGTATACTCAAAGTCCTTAATGAAACCGATGACACCCTGCGCGATGCCTTCTTTTTTATTTTTGCTGTGGAAATATTTTTCGAAGTCGAATTTGTTCAGAAAAATCCTGCGTATTCCGTTTTCCTCTGCGAGGCTGAGTATTTCCTTTAGTCTGGGTTCGGGTTTCACGGTTTTCAGGAATATTATTTTATTGAAATCTTTCGGGGAAGATTTAAGCGTTTCGAGTATTGGATTTTTTCCGATTACTATCATTTCAAGAATTTTATTCAATATACGTTATATGGAGATTGAAATAAATTCACGGGATTTGACATATTTCGGAGGGGGATAATTTGTTGCGGCTTCCTCCTGATGGGCAAGGAATTTTGATGCCGCATCGCATCGCCACGGCGACCCTTCGGCGCGGCGACCCTACGGCTCTACGGGGCTATTATTTAATATTGATTTGATGGCTATTTGATGTCACCCGCTAACGCGGGTTTCCATTCCGACAGAGATGTATGAAACAGCCTGTCAGGAGGAAACTCCTGACAGGCACGGAATTGGGATTAAAGCAGACGGTCAGGAGGAGACACCTGACCGTCACATTAACAACCTAAGCAACTCATTGTCAAAATCAGTACACGAACCAGAATGTACATCTGCCGACGATGTCGGATTTCTTTTCAACTTCAAGGGGACTTTTGTCCTTGTAGAAAGTCATCCACACGTTTGGCATTATATGAAAGTTTTTCAGGGGTATTATATCGATTCCCACGGACACGAAATTCTCACGGAATCCCGAATAACCTTTATTGCTGTTAGGGTCGAAGTAATCGTATCTTGCGAACGCGTTAAGGACTTCGGTTTCCTCCCTGTCGGTTTTTCTGAGCAGGTTATATCTTGTATGAACGGATACTCCGAAAGGATTCACGGGAGCGAGTCCGCCGTCAGCGTTATTCCTGCACTGGAACACGGGTTCGAGAGTGAATTCATTGTGCTTGCCCTTATAGCCGAGCAGTCCTTTTACAGTATATCTGTACGTTTCGTTTGCTCCAGCCTGATAGTCGAAGAATCCTTCGACGACGAAATCACCGAACAGTTTCGCGTTCAGCGAAGCGTAATATTTCAGGTATCTTGAAACGGCGGGATTCAGGCCTTTTCCGTTGCCAATCATAACGAGGTAGCCGTATTTGCTTTCCTTATCGAAATTTCCTTTCATCATAACGCCGATATCGACAGCGGATTCAAGACCGTTCCTGTCAGAAATAGTTTTCTCGATGGGTCTATAACCGTACATTTTTTCCGCTTGTCCCCATACGAAAGCCGGAGTAGGCATCAGACCGAAGAGGAAACTCGAATACGGCACGACGTTTTTCCATTCGAGGTTAGCGTCGTACATTAAAAAACTTACCTTGTTATCGAGTTTGGAAATATCGTTGGATTCCATTCCGATATTTCCGATGAAATCATCGTTGAACGAATGCTCATAATGAAGGCGGGTTCTTCGTATCATAAAGCCCTGAACATCTTTATTGTACGGCGAGTACTGACCTGAACTTCCAGAAGAATCGCCGTTTATTTTATAGAAATAATCACCGAACAGCACTCCGTTGAATTTTCCTTTTGGTTTTTCCTGAGCGTACAGGAGACTGAACGACAGGAGGCAAAGGGACAAGAATAAAAATTTTTTCATTATCACTCCCAATTTATGATTTAATAATCTTTAATGTTATTTCCTTTTTCATTCGCGGTCTTATTCCACATAGGAATGACGTCATTTATGAAGACAGATTTCGCTTTATAAAGGCTGTCCATATTCAGACCAATAAACTGCTGGGCTTTAAGTTTCGTTGAAATGTCGGGCATCTGCACCGGCAGTTTCACGTTTTGTTTCATAAGGATTTCGGTCAGCAGGTTAAGCGCTTCCTGACTTTTCTGTATTGACGTTCCGAGAATTCTCGCGCATTCGAGCGGGGCGTGGAACGAACCTCCGTGAGAAGCCGCGACGAAATCCCATCTCCACTGAGCGTGGCGTATGAGAGTGAGAACGGGTTTCATCTGTTCTTCAGTCGCGCCGTTATCCCAGGCGGTTTTCGCGGTAATGTGCGCTTTTGACAGGGTACCCGCGGCGATTTTACCGAGTTCAAAAACTTTATCCTGTCTGTCCCGGACGTTATTGACGAGAATGTTTTCGCTTTCTCTGTGACATACCTGGCAGGAATTTGCGACATTGTTAAGCGGGCTCTGGACGTGATGGTCGGTGAACTTAATACCGCCTTCACTTTTGTAAGGCATGTGGCAGTCGGCACAGGTAACGCCCCGCTGTCCGTGAATGCCCATCTGGAACAGTTCGAAATCGGGATGCTGGGCTTTCAGCATTGGAGCGCGGCTAAGTTTATGAGTCCAGTCAGTGAATTCGTATTCATCGTAATATTTTTCAATGTCTTCGACGTTAAAGCCTTTGTCCCACGGAAAAGTGAGGTACTTTTCTTCTTTGCCCTTAAAGTAGTACTCGACGTGGCATTGAGCGCAGACAAGATTTCTCATTTCATTATGAGTTGCGTTCTTAATATCCTTGCCCTGTCTCTGGAACGCTTCGACGAGAGCGGGGCGGGAAATTCTGAGGTTCATAGTCTTGTTATCGTGGCAGTCCTGACAGCCAATCGGGTTGACGATTTCAGCGCCGAGGTCCTTCCATTGTTTCTTGTAGAACTCTCCGATGCCGAGTTGGTTCATCATACGCGGCACGTCGGGGCTTTTACAGGTCCAGCAGGTAGCGGGCTGGGGAACGTCAGTTCTCAAAGTACGCCTGATGTCATTAATCGCCCAGTAGTGTCCGCGGCTCTGGCTGTATTCTCTGGAGAATGCGTAACCCGCCCATAGAATCACGAGGTCGGGATATCTTTCCAGCATATCAATTGTCGCGGAGCCGCCGTGCTTGCTGGCGAAGGAAGTATCCTTCGTCTGAAGGTACGTCTGGTACTCCCTCGGATAATTTTCACCCCAAACTTCATTTTTAGGTTCCCAGTCGGAAATCGGTTTCACGTTTTGAATAATCAGGTTCGATTCGCTTCTGCGTTCAATAATCGTGCTTGCAAAAAGCCCAATAATAAAAACGACAACGACAGTCGCGCCGTAGAGAACCCAGCCAAGCCAGGGTTTCGCTTTAATTTTGTCGGATATACTCATAGTTTTATGATTAAAATTTTGATTTATTTTTGATTCAAAGCCTTATCGAGCCAGTCGGGAAGCACAGGCGATAATTTCGGAACGCTTGCATACGGGAACGAAGAAAGGCTGCTGACTCTGCCGTGAGGGATTTCCCTGTGGCAGGACCAGCATCTAATAGATTCTTCGGATTCATTTTCTTCGTCTTCCTTGCCGCTCCCGATGCTGTGATAATATCCCATACGGACATCGTGGCACCTTTCGCAGTTTTCCTCGACCACCTCTTTACCGGCGTCTTTTATAAGAATGACCTGCGGCTCGAGTCTGAAAGTGAACATAGTCGTGTGCCGAAGTCCGTCTTTCGCCTTAAAGAAATACTTGCTGAAAACGTTATCGTGCGGAACGTGACAATCGTTACAGGTTGCAACGCGGGCGTGAGAACTATGCTGCCAGGAAGCGTACTGAGGGAACATGACGTGGCAGTTTACGCAAACATCCGGATTATCGGACATATAAGACGAGGCATTGCTGATATGAAAAACGAGCACAGCAAAGCCGGTAAGAATTCCCAGCGCGATAATAACCGGAACTTTCCACCTGTCAGGCGGAATCAGTTTATGAATTAGTCTTTTCATAGCATAATCAGATAAAAGAGTCTGTTTAAATATATATAAAAATGAGCAAATAATAAAAGAACTAATTAGTCTCCTTTAAACTCAAGGACCCGGGTTATAATTGTTTTGCATTTCATATAATAGGACGGATTCATAATTTAAGTAATGGTTTATGATATGTACATAGATGAATTCGAAAATCATTTCCCATCGGCAAGATTTGAAAAAGGCGCGCTATACGTAGTCGCGACTCCGATTGGAAACCTCGAAGACATATCGTTCCGCGCCCTGCACATATTAAAAAACGCGGATGCAATCGCTTGCGAAGACACGCGCGTTACCTCGATACTACTGAACAGGTACGGCATAAAATCGCGGCTTGTAAGTTATTACTCGAAGGTGGAAAATTCAAAGATGGATCTTCTCACGGGCGAATTGAAGGGAGGCAAGACGATAGCGTTGGTATCAGACGCGGGCACTCCCGGAATATCTGACCCGGGAGCGGGGATAATCGCCGAGTGCGTGAGGGAAGGCATCAAGGTAATATCCGTACCAGGCGCTACGGCATTAATCCACTCGATTGTCGTTTCAGGATTCGAGAGCAAGAAATTTTTCTTTCAGGGATTTCTACCTCAAAAGGGGAGGGAGAATCTTTTCTTAAGGCTGAAAACCATAAAGATGCCGATAGTTTTTTACGAGTCAAAGTTCAGGATAAGAAAGACATTAACCGAAATGTCGAAATATTTCGGAAACAAGGAAGTATCGGTATCTCGGGAACTGACGAAAATGCACGAGACTACATACAGGGGGACATTGAATGAAATAGCGGGAAATGTATCCGCTATAAAAGAAAAAGGTGAATTTACTTTAGTAATAAATAATATATAATTTTTGAGATGAAGGAAATAAGAGTAAGATACGCGCCGTCGCCGACAGGATACGTTCACATAGGAAATCTGAGAACCGCGCTCTACAATTATCTTTTCGCGAAGAGTGCAGGCGGAGAATTTATATTAAGGATAGAGGATACAGACCAGACGAGAAAAGTCGAAGGGGCGGTGGAGAATATTATCAGCGTGCTGAAATGGGCGGGTCTTGATTATGACGAAGGTCCGTCGAAGGAAGGCGGTTGCGGTCCTTATTATCAGTCTCAGAGGCTTGATATATACAATGAGCACGTAAAAACGCTGCTTGAAAAGAAGAGGGCTTATTATTGTTTCTGCACGCCGGAAAGATTATCGGCGCTGCGCGAGGAACAGCAGAAGCAGAAACTTCCACAAACAAAATACGATAAGCATTGCCTGCATCTTCCCGATGAAGAAGTTAAGAGGAACATTGAAGCGGGTATGCCTTACGTAATCCGATTAAACGTAGAGCCGGGTCAGAATATAAAGTTCAGGGATTACGTGAGGGAGGACGTGGAATTTCAAAGCGATATGATAGACGACCAGATATTGATGAAGTCTGACGGTTTTCCGACGTATCATCTTGCTAATGTCGTCGACGACCATCTGATGGGAGTGAGCCACGTAATAAGGGGAGAGGAATGGCTTCCTTCGACGCCGAAGCATGTACTGTTGTACGAGGCGTTCGGATGGGAAAAGCCCGTATTTGCTCACCTGCCTTTGCTTCTAAATCCCGACAGGTCAAAACTCAGCAAACGTCAGGGAGACGTGGCGGTTGAGGATTACAGAAAGAAGGGTTACCTGAAAGAAGCGTTGATAAATTTCATAGCGCTGCTTGGCTGGACTGCGGGAGACGACCGGGAATTTTATTATCTTGACGAACTAATAAGGAGTTTCTCACTTGAGAGAATAAACAAGTCGGGCGCGGTATTCGATATTGAAAAACTTAACTGGCTGAACGCGGAGCATTTAAGGGCTAAGCCTGACGACGAAATATTGACAATGCTTAAGGATGAACTGAAAGAATCAAAGTATTCAGGCAGTAATCACGCCGACGATTATCTTCTGAAAATAATTACCGCGATGAAGCCGAGGGTATCATTCATCAAGGAGTTCATAACAAACTGCACATATTTTTACGAAGAGCCGGAAGAATACGAAGAGGCATCCGTAAAGAAGGGATGGAAGGCGCAGTCGCCTGAAATACTTAAAAGGTTCGCCGGTAGAATTTCCGCTCTTGATAACCCGTTAAAAGAAGATTATGAATCCGCATTGAAGAGCACGGCGGCGGAAATGTCCGTGGGTAACGGCGCCGTCATTCATCCGTTAAGGCTGGCGGTTTCGGGTGTGAGCGGGGGGCCGGGAATATTCGACATCTGCTACATATTAGGAAAAGACAGGACGATATCCAGAGTACACAGGGCGACAGAAAAACTGGGATAAAGGCGTCTCAATTTGTATCTTTAAAAGCAGTGCGTATTATTCTTTCGGAAGTCTCAATTTTTTTACGATACCAATTCCGACAGCGAGCAGTACTATTCCGATAGCAGAAGAAGGGACATCGAGTTTAAGTCCGAAAATATAATTAACCGCGTTTAACAGTACCATTAAGAAACCTATAACGGTCAACACGTAACCGCCTATTTTTTTTGTTTCAACAGAGACCGGCATATACTAATAATATATTTGTTTACAAATCCGACGATTAATTATACGCATAAAACAGGAATCAGTTTAAAATCCTGTTTAGTTCTTTAATGTTCAGGCGCGTAGGAATACCTGTTTTGTGCCAGTGCTTTTCGCATCCGCTGAAATCGAGCAACACGCACTGCGCGCAGACGTCATAGCGTTTCAATTCCCAGCCGCCTTCGACGAGCGACGGAACGCAGGCAACTGCAACGACACCGCGTTTCGGCATTCCGGGTTTCGGAGCCCAGAGCGACAAATCCGAAGAGTGCGGAATAATGAATACATCAAAATTCTCTTTCATTCCTTTTTTCCTAAGCGCATTAATGCCGCAACCGTTATCGCAATCCATGCATTGCATACCTTCGCGGACTTTCAAACCCTTGCAGTCTTTGATGTTTCTCCGCATGCATCCGGGGAGAAGCAGAACTCTTTTTTCCGTTCCGAGGTATCCTTTTCTGAAAGCGCGGTTCATAATTTCAGCGCCAACCATATTGAGATGATATTCCTCACGCGTTCTTCCGCACTGGAATCTGTCTTCCCGCCAGTGATATTTTTTCCCTGATGTTTCGAGAAAACTTTCTACGTTCACGGTATATTTCCCGATTGAAGTCCGTGATTTTTCGATGAAGGAATCCACGGCTTTGAACACTGAATCACGTCCATTTTCCCAGTACGAATCGGGAACGGTATCGAGAAAAGCCCTCCAGCGAATGAATCTGAAAGACTGTTCCCTGAATTCACCAGTCGATTCGAGAAAAAGGCATAAACGGTCAACGTCCTTTAAATCCGGAGAATTGTTGTACACGGTATTTCCCGGGAAGAGAAAAAGGGTAAACAGTATTCCTCTTGCGATATCGATAAACGGTTTTGCGGCGGGTTTGCGTTTTCTTATATCCGCCATTTTCGAGAGCGTCAGAAAGGGCGCTCTCCTGATACCGCAGGCTGCTTTTCCGTAGATTTTCCAGAACATTCCGAAACTAAGAAGTTCGAAAAGGTACTCTTCGCGGGAGCGGAGTTCTTCGAGTCCGAACTGCGAAAGAAAATTCATATAGTCGGTAACAACGGGTGACAGTTGTTCGCCAAGCGATAGAAGGATTTCATCCGTGAACGCGGCAATATCTTCGAAATAGCGGTCAGAGTTCTTATCCGAAGTTTTAAGCGAATATGTTATTGCTTCCGAATTCATTTATTCGACAGATAACAGGGAAAAGGATTTATTA